>JAITUN010000005.1 GCA_031286285.1 Bacteroidales bacterium
ATCTTTTTGGTACTTTTTCTATCAAGAGAAAAAGTACAGACAAAAACAGCTGTCTGTTTTAAAGTTAAAATAATAACAATCAAATATTTATATTAACATCTGTCTTGCAAAGGTCTCACAATAAGAACTCGGTAGTATCGGTAGTATAGAAAAGAAAAAGATAATCATAATGAGCTATGTATTCATATACTCCATATGGCCAATTATAAGGGTAAACCACATACACTCTTTTGTTTAAGGTGTCATTTCTCAAAGAGCAGTAATATTCTGCTTTAGATAAATCAAAATCAAACGGTTCTCTTTCGTACTGTTGATATACTTTCAAATAGTTCTTATCATTAATAATGGTATCTCCGCATGTCTTGTATTTAAACATGTTTACCGACCATATATGGTTATCGGGAATGGGGACATACTGGTATTCATCGTTGTTTGTTGTTTGTGCCATAAGATTGTGGCATAAGAACAGGGTAAATAAAATAATAAGTAATTTTTTCATAACAATTTAATTTTTAATATGGCACATTCAAGTCACAAATGCAACTTTTTTGTTTTGCAAATAACGTAAAAAATATTATACGGGATTTTTAAAAATTCTTTATTTTAACATTTTAATTTTTCAAAAAGCAAGGAGTCCATTAAGACCTTTTGAAAAATCGCGAAAAGTAGCAAATACTATACACTACGCGACAAAAGTAGCTCTTCCGCAGCTTTTAACACGGCATCTCCCGTTTTGTTGCCTGTCATCATTTTCGCTATCTCTGCAATGCGTTCTTCTCTTTCAATTTTTTTGATTTTTGTAATCGCTTTCTCGTTTCCAACATCTTTATAAACAAGAAAATGAGTATTGGCTTGCGCGGCAATTTGCGGCAGGTGTGTAATAGTAAGCAATTGTCTTTGCAACGAAACATCGTGCATCACTTCAGCCACCTTGCTTGCCATAGCGCCGGAAACGCCGGTATCAATCTCGTCAAAAATCACCGTAGGCATAAAAGAAGCAGCAGTAATGATAGATTTGATTGCTAACATGATCCGAGACAATTCACCCCCCGATGCTGTTTTTTCTACAGAAGTTGCAGGCATTCCTTTATTTGAAGAAAATAAAAACAAAATCATATCGCTTCCTGTGTTTGTAAAAGTTGTTTGTGAAACAACCTCAACTTTAAAAACTGCATCGGGCATACCTAAAAGAGTAAGTTTCTTTTCAAGTTCTTTCTCAAATATAAGAGCTGCCTCTCTTCTTTTTGCAGTTAAATTTTGTGATAAAATAGTGGTTTTTTCTGCTAATAACTCATACTCTTTTTGCAAGTTCTCAATTTTTGCTTCTAAATTTTCAAACTGAAATAATTTTTCATCAATTTGTTGCAGTTTTTGTAATAGGTCTTCTACATTTTTTACAGCATGTTTTTGTTGAAGCCGGAAAAGCATATCCAATCTGTTCTCACAATGTTCTAACTCTTCTGGATTTACTTCAACAGATTCCTCTTTTGCTGCTAGTTCAAAAGCAATATCTTTTAACTCAACCAATATAGTATTAAGCCGGGTATTAAAATCACCTATTTTCTCGTCGAAATGTGCAATAGCTTGGCAAGCGTTTGTTGCATTCTTGAGTTGAAAAATTACACTATTTTCTTGTTCGGATATTATTTGTGAAGACTTGTAGAGTTGTAATTTAATATCTTCAATATTTTTAAAATAAGAGACCTTTTGTTCCAATTCTATTTGTTCTCCGGCTAATAGTTTTGCTTCATGCAATTCGTTGCTTAGGAATGATAAAAAATCTTTTTCCAACGATTCCCGTGCGGCTTTTTCTTTTGATTCTTCAAGTTCTTTTTCAATTTTTTTATAATGATAATACACTTGTTGATACAAACAAACGGTTTCTCTTAGGAGTGCAAAATCATCTATAGTTTGCAGACGAAAATCTGATCTATTAAGTAACAAATGATGGTGTTGAGAATGAATATCAACCAATTTTTCAGCAAGTTCTTTCAAAATATTTAATGTAACCGGAGTATCATTAATGAAAGCGCGCGAACCTGTTTCAGAAATTTCGCGTCTCAAAATCAGAAATTGATTGAAATCTAAATTGTTAACAACAAAAAAATCTTCAAGATGGAGATTTAGAATATCAAAAACACCTTCCACAATACATTTTTTATTGTTGTTATAAAGAACCGACGAATCAGCTCTCGCTCCTAAAATTAGCGAAAATGCACCTACAAGTATTGATTTTCCCGCGCCTGTTTCTCCTGTTATTGCAGTAAATCCCTTATCAAGAGATATATCCAATGAATCAATCAAGGCATAATTCTCAATATGCAGGGTGCGTAGCATGCTATTTTGATTGGTTAATAGCTTCATACTTTGAAGCATTAGAAGGATCTATCTGCTTCATAATTTGAATAATTTGTGTTTTCTCTGAAGGCGAGCCCTCTTGGAAAATATTAATAATTTCTTGTTGTTTCGTTTGGGTAAAAATAGTCATCAAATACAAAGCAGACCTTTGTTGATTAACTTGTTGCAATAACTTCATAGCCTCTAAGATGGCTGCACGTCCAACGTCGGGAGTTTCTGACATCAAATCTAATCCTAATCTATGATATTGATATAAAAAATCATGAAATTTACTATACGATGAGTTATTAAAATTTTCCATTAACCAATAGCGATTATTTTGTCCCGATTCAAAAGATTTCCATCCCGGTTCAGCTGCAGATTGATTTAGATTGATAATATCTTGACATTTTGAAAAATAAGGCGCTCCTCCGTTTTGCGAAAAAGTGTCAAAATCAACAGCTAAAAACAGATTCAAATAAAAAGCAACTAATGAAGTTAATTGGGATAGAGTGCTTCCATCGGCATATTCTAACGGGTCGCCATCAACATAATTAAACTGAACACTTTTGTCTTGAAAATTAAGGACAGTAGTTTTATAACTTGATTTGAATACAGGTCGTTGCAATTGGATGGTCATGCCGGCTTTATAAACATCTCCATTTTGACTTTCCAAATTAATAAGAATAGAACATTCAATCCGTTCATTCATCTTTAAAGTATATTGACACCATTTTCTATCGTTCACGAAACGATAAAGTTCCTGTTGAAGATTGTTAAATTTCTCATAATTGGTACCTGCTATCTTTTGTGAGTTGATAGAAATAGCACATTGAAAGTCTTGTGCTAAAATTTGAAAAAAGGTAACAGCTAAAAATAAAAATATAAGTAGTTTTTTCATTATCGCATATTATCCTTAAAAAACGCGATGCCCTGTTTTTTATTTTATAAGTCCAAAATTCATAATAAAATAAAAGTAGTTTCGTTAAAAATTCGTATTATTAATTTAAAATCAAAAGGAAATGAAAAAATGGATTTGTACCGTATGCGGCTATGTTCATGAAGGAGAACAAGCCCCTGAAATTTGCCCACAATGTAAACAACCGCGTGAAAAATTCAAGTTGTTAGAGGAAACCGGAAAATTGGAATGGGCTGATGAGCATCGCCTTGGCACAGCAAAAGGATTAAACGAGGAGGTAGTGGAAGGCCTTCGCGCCCACTTTATGGGAGAGGCTACCGAAGTTGGTATGTATTTGGCCATGAGTAGGCAGGCAGATAGAGAGGGGTATCCCGAAGTTGCCGAAGCATACAAAAGAATTGCTTATGAAGAAGCCGACCACTGTGCACGTTTTGCTGAATTACTGGGTGAAGTAGTTTGGGATACTAAATCAAATCTCGAAAAACGAATGCTAGCTGAACAAGGTGCTTGCGCAGATAAAAAAAGAATTGCTACGTTAGCAAAAAAATTGGACTATGATGCCATTCACGATTCAGTGCATGAAATGTGCAAAGATGAAGCGCGTCATGGGCAAGTGTTTGAAGCGCTGTATAACCGATTTTTTAAGAAATAATTTTCTTAGGAAAAAGAAGAAAAGAAGAAAGGAGAAAGGATGTTCATAAACATCCTTTCTCCTTTAAAATTATTCTGCTGATGTTTCTGATGTGTCAATAGGTTCTGCTACTGCCTCGGATTCTTCAACTACAGGAGTTTCTTCAACAACCTGTTCAACCTGTTCAACCTGTTCAACCTGTTCAACTTGTTCAACCTGTTCAACCTGTTCAACCTGTTCAACTTGTTCAACTTGTTCAACCTGTTCAGTTTCCTTAGCTGCTTCCTTAGCTGCTTCTACTGCGTACTTTGCGGCTACTTTTTTTGCGATAGTTTCACGAATTTTTGTTTCTAATTCCATCCTTTTTTTGCTTTCGGAGCGAGTTTTGTCAGCAGCATCTCTTTTTAAGTTGCTTACTTTTGATTCTTTTTCCTGTTTCCATGCTTCAAATTTCTTTTCTGCTTCGTTTTCAGAGATAGCTCCTTTTGCAATACCGCAGCGTAAATGTTTCATTAAATACACACCTTCGTGTTTCAGAATCGAACGAACCGTTTCAGAAGGAGAAGCGCCTATTTCTACCCAATACAATGCCCGATCGAAATCAATGTTAATAGTTGCAGGATGGGTCAGCGTGTTGTAGGTGCCAATTTTTTCAATAAAACGTCCGTCTCGTGGTGCACGACCATCCGCAATTACAATGTGATAAAAAGGTTGATTCTTTTTACCGTGTCTTTGTAATCTGATTCTTGTTGCCATAATAAAAATTATTAAATTAGTTTATTTTTTTAGGGGCGCGAAAATATATTTTTTTTGGGAAGAAATGAAAAACAAAAAAACCAATTATCAAAGATAAAGTAGATATTCAGAAATTTTTTATTTTCGCCGAAAAATAAAAACTATGACACCAATCTTACAATTCATCACTTGGTCGGTTAATCCAGAAGTTATTTCCAGTGAAAATTTCTCTGTTCGATGGTATGGCATACTGCTCGCCTCAGGGTTTTTCTTTGCTTATTTAACTTTGTCTAAAATCTTTAAAAAAGAGAACTTATCACAACAACTACTTGATAAACTTGCGATTTGGTGTATTGTTTGGACCGTTATTGGGCTGAGACTAGCCCATTTTGTGTTTTATGAACCTCAATTTTTAATTAATCACCCGTTGCAAATTTTACTTCCTTTTGATGAAAACTGGAAATATATTGGGTATCAGGGATTAGCAAGTCATGGCGCTGTCATTGCGTTGATTCTGTATCTCTCCTATTTCGCTTGGAAACGTAAAATAAATCTATTATGGCTATTAGACCGATTATGTATTGTTATTCCTATAGCAGCGGCAATGGTGCGTTTGGGCAATCTTATGAACCACGAAATTGTGGGCAGCGAAACCGAACTCTCCTGGGCGTTCAATTTTATTCATGGCGGGGAAATCGGAAAATTAATTGATGGAGAGTTGGTTATGTTCCCCATAGCAGGTACTTTCCGGCATCCCGCACAACTATATGAATCGTTGGTCTATTTTGCTCTTTATGGTTTTATGTTAGTCTATTATTTTAAAATCACAAAAGGAAACATTCCTGCCGGCAGAGCCGTAGGAACTCTACTGACCGTGATCTTTACCGCCCGCTTTTTCATAGAATTTGTGAAAGAGGTGCAAGTCAGCAGCGAAAGCGTAATGACTTTAAATATCGGACAATGGCTCAGTATCCCTTTTATCATCATCGGTTTGGGATTTTTGATCTACTCTTTCATTCACAAAAATAAGATTCCTCATTACATTGAACCTAAATCCGAAACTTTTTCAAAATAGTTATGGAATATATTGAATTAGAAGTTATTGATGTAGAAAGCTCACAAACACCTTCAGAGGCTTTTGCATTAGTGGTAAGAGAAAAAGGGGGAGAAAAAGAGATGACCCTTGTTATTGGATTGTATGAAGCACGAACATTGGTTTTGTTAATCAGTAAGATTCAAACTCGTCGACCAAGTACCCACGAACTGTTCAAAAACTTTATGCAAAATGCAAATTATAGTTTGAATAGAGTATTGATTTATCATTACGACGAAGGTGTTTTTTATGCACATTTATTACTTCAAAATAAGGAACTATCCTTCGAAATAGATGCACGTACTTCTGACGCAATAGCTATTGCTTTATTAATGAACGCTCCTATTTTGGTTCGAAAAGAGATTTTTGATAAATTGGCTGTTTTTCCTAAAAAAGAAGAAAAAAAAATTGAAAATCTTCAACCCGACATTGATCTGCAGCCCGAGGAGTTGGAACTTTATATTGAAAATAAACTTCACGAAATGCCTATTAAAGAATTAGAACAATTGTTGCAAGGATCTATTGATAGCGAGGATTTCGAATTAGCCTCAAAAATTTATGATGAAATAAATGCCCGGAAATTATAAAATTTTGATAGCCTTAAGCGGTGGTGTGGACAGTTCTGTAGCAGCGTTTCTTTTGCAACAAGCCGGTTACGAAGTGATTGGAATAACACTGAAAATGTGGAGTTATGAAAAAACATACCATAACAAAGCCTATTCTCAATCGGATAGCGACTTCATTGAAGAGGCACAAAACTTGGCAAAACGATTACATATTGAACATCACATTATTGATATTCAAGATGATTTTGAACGTTTGATTATTAATAATTTTATTGATGAATATTTTGCCGGACGAACCCCAAACCCGTGTGTACTATGTAATCCTACTATGAAATTTGGGATAATGTTTTATTATGCAAAACAATTGGGTTGCGAAAAAGTAGCCACGGGGCATTATCTTTCATTAAAAAATGAAAATGGAAGATATTTTGTTTCTCAAGGTAAAGATCTTACCAAAGACCAATCCTATGTGTTGTGGAAAATGTCTCAAGAGCAGTTATCGCGTTGTTTTTTTCCTTTAAGTGAACTAACCAAAAAGGAAGTAAAAGATCTTGCGCAATCGTTTGGAATTGAATCAATTGCAGATAAGCGGGAAAGTTACGATGTGTGTTTCATTCCTAACGGAGATTACCGCTATTTTTTGAAGTTACAACGCCCTGAAGCGTGTGAGGCTCTGCACGGAGGAATTATTTGCGACAAAAATGGAAAGTGGTTGGGCAAGCATCAAGGATATCCCTTTTACACCATAGGGCAACGAAAAGGATTGGATGTAGCTGTGGGACACCCCATTTATGTTACACAGATTGACCCCGAAAATAATAAGATAATTTTAGGTGAAAAGGAGGATTTATTGTCTCAAACATTGTGTGTGAAAAATTTTAATATCTCTAAATATGAAACTCTGCCAGAAAACTTTCGTGCTTTGGTTCGCATTCGATATAAAGATGCCGGAACAATGGCAACTATTACTCAAATAGAAAACATATTACATTGTGATTTTGACAAACCGGTTTCTGCAGTAACACCCGGACAATCGGCAGTATTTTATGATGATAAAGATGTGGTTGGGGGAGGAATAATTTTTTAATTTTTTGCTGTTATAGCTCTAAAAACAGAAATTATTCTTTCTTCATCAAAAAATAATTTTAATGGTATTTTTATTCGTAATACATAATAATATATTTTTGCCGCCAATTTTTTCAAACTTTAGTCACTTAATTAAAACTACAATATGGGAAAAAATTTAATAATTGTCGAATCCCCAGCAAAAGCAAAAACTATTCAGAAATTTATTAGTAAAGAGTACGATGTAATTTCAAGTAAAGGGCATGTTCGAGACCTCCCTGACAAAGATTTAGGAATAAGTATTCATAAAAACTTTGAACCTCATTATGTTATCATGGCGGATAAGAAGAGACTAATTGCCGACATAAAAAAAATGTCGGATGAAGCCGATGTAGTGCTGTTAGCAACCGATGATGACCGTGAGGGGGAAGCTATTTCATGGCATTTGATGGAAGTTGCAAATATTTCAGAAGAAAAAACAAAACGTATTGTGTTTCATGAAATTACAAAACAGTCTATTGAACATGCTTTATCTCATCCTCGCAAGTTAGACATCGATTTGGTAAATGCCCAACAAGCTAGAAGAATTTTAGACCGTTTGGTAGGATTTGAACTTTCTCCTGTGCTGTGGAGAAAAGTAAAGCCACAACTCTCTGCCGGTCGCGTACAATCGGTAGCAGTAAAATTGATAGTAGAAAGAGAACGCGAAATAAATCAATTTCGTTCTACTTCAAACTTTAGAGTAACCGGCGAATTTGTATCAAAACAAAACCAAAAAAATGAATTAACTGCCGAGCTAAATAAAAGATTTGAAACTAAAGAGGAAGCGCTCTTATTCTTGAATGATTGTAATAGTGCTACATTTTTAGTAGAGTCGGTTGAAAAGAATCCAGGTAAAAAATCACCGGCACCGCCGTTTACTACTTCTACTTTGCAACAGGAAGCCGCAAGAAAATTGGGTTTTTCAGTAAGTAAAACCATGGTTATTGCTCAACAACTTTATGAAGCAGGTTATATTACTTATATGCGTACTGATTCTGTAAGCCTTTCCAATTTTGCATTAACTGCTGCCAAACAGGAGATTGATAAACTATTTGGGGTAAAATATTCGAAAACAAGAAAGTATGTCACAAAAGCACGTGGCGCTCAGGAAGCTCACGAAGCTATCCGCCCCACTGATATGGAAAATCAAACCATCCCTGGTGATACTTTTGCAAAGCGATTATACGAATTAATATGGAAACGAACTATCGCTTCTCAGATGAGCAACGCTATTACTGAAAAAACAGTAATTAATATTCCTATTTCAAATCGTGAAGAAAAATTTGTTGCAATTGGAGAAGTAGTTCTTTTTCAGGGGTTTTTGCAAGTATACTTAGAGTCAAATGATGAAGAACAAGATGAAAATTTAGGTATAATTGCTCCGGTAGTTCAAGGGGAAGCGTTGACTGCTATTGAAATTAAAGCTGTACAGAAATTTGCACAACCACCTATACGCTACACAGAAGCTAGCTTAGTGAAAAAATTAGAAGAATTGGGAATTGGTCGCCCTTCTACTTATGCACCTACAATTTCTATAATTCAAAAAAGAGAATATGTTGTGAAAGAAAATCGACCAGGAAAAGAACGCTCTTATATTCAATTGTTTGCGAATAATTTGGAAACAAAAGAAATAGTATCTAAAGAAAAATTTGGAGCTGAAAAAGACAAATTATTCCCTACTGATATTGGTATTGTTGTAAATGAATACCTCCAAAATAATTTTGAAGAGATTATAGACTACGGTTTTACTGCTCAAGTGGAAAAAGAGTTTGATGATATTGCGGTAGGTACAAAAACCTGGCAAAAAATGTTAGAACAATTCTATTATGGATTTCACAAATCTATTGTAAATGCCATTTCACATTCTCCTAAAGCAAGTGGAGAACGTATTTTAGGACAAGATCTTTTAGGAAAAAATGTATATGCCAAATTGGGAAAATATGGCCCCATGGTGCAAGTTGGTGAAAATTATGAAGATAGCAAGGCTAAATACGCTCGAATGAAAAAAAACCAGTCAATTGAATCTATTTCTCTACAGGAGGCGTTAGATCTTTTTAAACTTCCGAAAACATTGGGAACTTATAATGAAAATATTGTTACTGTGGGTATGGGACGTTTTGGAGCTTATATAAAATATGGTGAAGAGTATGTTACTGTTCCAAAAGATATGGACCCTTTGGAAATTGATTTTGAAACTGCTCAGAATTTAATTGCTGACAAAACAAAACAAAACGAAGCCAGAGCCCCGCGTCTGTTAGGACAATACAATAATAATGACGTTTTTGTTGTGGTCGGAAAATATGGTCCTTATATTAAGTACAATAATCAAAATATTACATTAGAGAAAGGCTCTAGTGCCTCTAAATTAACCTTAGCTGAAGCTGTTCAGCAAATCAATAATGTAAGCACCAAAAATATTTTAGTGTCATATTCCGAAAATGAAAATATTAAAGTAGTAAATGGAAGGTATGGTGCTTATATCACAAACGGTACAGACAATTTTAAGATACCTAAAGGAATGGTTCCTGAAAAAATTACATGGCAAGAAGTTTCGCAAATTATTGCTCAATCTGTACCCACCGCCAAAAAACGTTTTGTAAGGAAAAAATAATGGAACTCCTCCCCTTTTTTGAACCCGTTAATGTTGAACATTTTTTTAATAATGAAAAAAATATTAACCCACAATTATTACTAAGTCATATTTGGTTTACGGAAAGAAAAAATGAACCCGATTTGTCAAGTGTTAATATTGCTATTTTGGGAGTTCCTGAAGCAAGATATTCAACCCATAATGAGAGCTGTAATTCTGCACCCGATGAAATTAGAAAAGAGTTCTATAAATTATTTTATTGGAAAAATGAAGTGTCTATTTTAGATTTGGGTAATTTAATTTTAGGAAAAACAGTGGAAGACACTTACTCTATTCTCTCAGATATTCTTGCATATTTATTAGAAAAAAATATAATTCCAATTATTTTGGGAGGTAGCAACGACTTAGCTTTTGCAAACTATCAAGCATATTCAAAATTAGAAAAAGTGGTTAACATTGTTTCAGTGGATTCTAAATTTGATCTTGGAAATGAAAAAGTTCCTATTTCTTCAGAGAGTTATTTGAATAAAATTGTATTGCAACAACCTAACTATCTTCTTAATTACTCTAATATTGGTTATCAAACCTACTTAAACAGTCAGGAAGATATTGAATTGATGAAACAATTATATTTTGAGACTTACCGGGTGGGTATTTTGCGAAAAGATATGGAAGAAATTGAACCTATTGTGAGAAACGCAGAGATGTTAGCATTAGATATTTCCGCTGTGCGACAAAGTGATGCCCCCGGAAATGTAAATACCTCTGCAAATGGATTCTATGGAGAAGAAATTTGCCATATTGCCCTGTTTGCAGGTTTAAGCGATAAACTCTCTTCTTTCGGAATTTATGAGTTTAGTCCTGTTCACGATTATAATAAACAAACTTCTCAACTTATTGCACACGTTATTTGGTATTTTATTGAAGGATTTACTAACCGACAAAATGACTTGCTGTTTATTGAACAAGACCAATATTTGTGTCATGCAGTGCCGGTAACTAATGCTCTGAATGAACTTTTATTCTATCAAAGCAAAAAAACTGGTCGCTGGTGGATTGAAGTTCCTTTCTTTCATGTTAAAACACAACAAGATAAGAAATATTTCCTCCCATGCTCTAAAAATGATTTCGACACCGCATGTAGAGATATTGTCCCTGAACGTTGGTGGAGAACATATCATAAACTAAATAGATGAGTTTGAATGGTTTCCCATTTTTATTTATGAAATAGCTTATTAATTAAATAATATATTATGAAAAAAGTATTTGTTTTTTTATTTTTTTTGAGTATTATCTCTTTTAGTTTAGCACAAGAAAATGATTCATTACCGCCGTCAAAGTGGAAAATGTATTGGAAACTTTCAGGAATTGTAGGGATAAAAGTTTCTCAAACTCAATTAGTGAATTGGGCAGCCGGAGGAAATAGTAATTTTGCAGGAATTGCATATGCAAATTTAACATTAAACTATAAAAAAGAAAGATATGCTTGGGATACGAATCTTGATACAGACTTGGGTATTTTGTATTCTTCTGATTTTAAAAAATATAAATGGAGAAAAGGAAACGATAAAATTAATTTTTTAACAATTTTTGGATATGAAATCAGTCCTGAAGAACATCTCAACAGTATGTGGTTTGTTGCTGCTAATGGCACTTTTAAGTCGCTATATATGAATGGATATGAATATCATGATGACGGAACTCGTAACAAATTATCTGGTTGGCTTTCACCTTCTTATACTGAACTTTCTGTGGGGATAAACTGGAAATGGAAAGATATGCTTTCAGTATATTGCTCTCCAATTGCTGGTTTAATAACTTCATGTACTGACACTCTTTTACGGGAATCTTTTGGAGTCCCATTGAATAAACCTTATTATGCTTCATTGGGATTAACTTTTCGTGCAGGGATTATGTTTGAACGTGTGAAAAATTTGAAGATACTATCAAGTATACAACTCTATTCTCCATATACCGACAAAGACCAAAAATTCGGTAATTTTAATGTTGATTGGGATTTTATTATTTCTTATCAATTCTTGAAAGTACTAAACGTTTCTCTAACAACAAATTTAAAATACTATCACAAGGTGTTGTTTCCAGAACGCCCGCTTCGCAGAGTGCAATTTCAGGAGATTTTCGGACTTGGGATAGCGTATAGTTTTTAATCTAAAAGACTTATTTAAAAATGTTTTTAGTTTTTATATAAAAACAGGAGATCTTACTAAAATTTATTCTATCACCAACTTTCTTGCAATGCTATGGTTATAAAAAGAAACTCTAACCATATAAATACCACTTTGCAAGTTTGACAAATTCAAATATCCATCATAAAAACTATCTTGGTGAAAAACTCTTTGTCCCAACATATTAAAAATGGAAACTTGGTAAGGTAATTCTTGAAAAGTAGTAATACTTATGACCCCTAAGGTTGGGTTTGGTGTAATAAGTAGATCTTTAAAATAATTGGTTTGCGGGCTTTGGATACCTGAAATACCTTCGAAATCTACTTGAACATCTGTAATATATCCAATTTTTTGATCTACTTGCTTTTGTGAGCCACTGCTTTCCAATCTAAAACGTGCCTGACAAAAATCGCTGCCAATAAACTGATTGAGTGAAAATTGACAACTTTTCCATCCCATTGCATTACTTGAAATATAGCCTAATTTATGCCAAGTTTTTCTATCTTTTGTAACTTCAAAGAATAGTCCGGTGTTTTTCCAAATTCCATTCAATACCCCCTGCCATTTAAAACGAATGGTAATGTTTTCTGTATTTGCAGGAATAGAAAACCAATCTAATTCTGCTAGCGACAAATAATTGTCAGAGAAAGACCCATTCCCACTTGTATTACACAAAGCGCTTTTGCCATTCGAATTTCTTAGTACCCAATTACTTTGCTCAAACCCCTTTTTATTTTCGCTAAAATCGTTTGAAAAGGGCAATTGTAAGGGTTCAACAAAAATTACCTCGTCTTTATTAGAAGATGCTCCGGTTTCTCTCTTTTCACAATCCATCGCAATCACATAGTATTCATATTTATTCCCAATTTCCACATCATAATCCAAATAAAAATTTTCTGTAATAACATCTAAAAAAACATCATTTCTATAAATCTTATACAGGGTATAATCGCCATTATGGTTCCATGATATTCTAATATGATTCTCACCCAAACATGCGCTTAGATTTTGCGGAGGCATCCAAGCATTTGCCAATTCTGATGCTGCGCTTAAAGTAGCTTGTACAAAGGCTTTTGCCAAATCCAAACGGTTCACTCCACAATTTTCACTGCCATGCGGTCCTATCGTGTCACATGGACTGTGATAACAAGGATGTTGACTATGATAATAAATATCACCAATATATAACGATGGGTATTCATACATATTAAAAGGCATGTGATCTCCACCATAACTATCGCCCTCCAATAAACGAACAGTAGGTATTGAAGTATTGTAAATGTTTGCCGTTTGTTTGTAGTATTCAAAAAGCGCCTGTGAGATGTAAGAATACCCTGAAGCCATTATTGTATTGTTATTTCCTGGAGGAAACCAACCAATCATATCCATATTAAAATGGGCAACGATGTTCATATTTTCTGATGCGCATTTTTGGGCAAAAGGTAAACTCCCTTCCATCCAAAATTCTTCGCCACTGAAAGGTACAAACATAATTGAGCGCTTCGTATCATATTTACTGAGCAGGCGGGCGCACTCTAAAACTCCGGCAGTTCCTGAGGCATTATCGTCAGCTCCGGGACCACAAGAGTGATCAAAAGTAGAATGATCATAATGCGAGGTAATCATAATATACTCATCCGGAAATTCGGTGCCTTTTTTAATTACTACAACATTTCCAGCATTTAGCAGTTGATAATTGATATAAAACTTATGAATTGAGATATCTTCATATCCATAAGATTCGAAGTGGTCAACCAACCAATTTTGGACAATTAATGCTTCCGGTGATGTAGCAACCCTTTGAAAGCCTTGCATATATCGAATATAACTTTCTATGCTGTCTTGTGAGACCTTATTGATGAGATTGACAACCTCTGTTTTTGGCTCAGTGATAATAGGATAGGACTGATTTCTATTTCCTTTATTGTCAATTAGTTGTTGGGCTGAGAGGGTTATGCAAAATAAACTTAAAATAAAAAAGATAATTTTTTTCATAATGAGGAATATTTGAAAAGTAAATTGTTGATTATTTATTTAATAAGAATCTGGTCCTTTAACACAAAAGCGCCTAAAAAAGAAGGCGAAATTTTTTGCAAGGCTTTATAAGCTTCAAGTTTTGTATGATAATTACCAACTCTTAATCGAAAATTTGGTTCGGAATAAGAAACATAAGAAAGAATCTCTGGAAATTGTTGCTTAAATTGAACATCAGCATTTTCAATAGAGTTTTTTGAATTTACTCCGGAAAATGAGGTTATTTGAATCCGGAAACCATCAATTCTTTTAATTTTTTTCCAATTATCAATATATTGTTGTTCAACAATATCAATTCCATCTTCACTGTTAAATGAAATATTTTCTTGAGCGCTAGAAAATACAATAAAAAAAACGAAGAATAAAAAAA
The DNA here is from genome assembly GCA_031286285.1 of Bacteroidales bacterium. Lineage (GTDB taxonomy): Bacteria > Bacteroidota > Bacteroidia > Bacteroidales > WCHB1-69 > WRNX01. The sequence continues at coordinate 14,569 of JAITUN010000005.1, forward strand.
ATATGCTTTGTTTCATATAAAAAAATAATGGCAAAAATAAAAAAAAAGAAACAATAAGTAATAGCTTATTATTTTTCTATATTTGCACGCTTATTACAGATATAATTATGGGACTATTTTCATTTTTCACAAAAGAATTAGCTATTGATTTAGGTACTGCTAATACCGTAATATTACATAATGATAAAGTAGTGATTGACGAGCCTTCAATCATTGCATTAGATAGAGCTACACGTCGAGTTATGGCAGTGGGAAAGAAAGCGCTTTTAATGCACGGGAGGACACACGAAAATATTCAAACTATTCGACCGCTTAAAGATGGAGTTATTGCTGATTTCCAATCTACAGAGATGATGTTGCGTGAGTTCATTAAGATGACGGGTGCAAAAGGGTTACTTTTCCCACCCGCTTTGAAAATGGTAATTTGTATCCCTTCCGGCATTACCGAAGTTGAGGAACGTGCCGTTAGAGATTCTGCCGAACAATCCGGAGCTAAAGAAGTAAGAATGATTCATGAACCTATGGCAGCTGCGATAGGAATCGGTATAGACGTTTTAGATGCAAATGGAAATATGATTATCGATATTGGAGGAGGTACAAGTGAAATTGCAGTCCTTGCATTAGGTGGTATCGTTACAAGTAAATCTATTAAAGTGGCCGGAGACGAATTTAATGACGATATTATTGACTTTATGCGTAAAAAACATAATATTGCTATTGGGGAAGCTACAGCTGAGCAAGTGAAAATTAATGTTGGCTCTGCTGTCGAAGATTTGGAAAACCCACCCGAAGATTATGAAGTATATGGGCGCGACTTGTTGCAGGGGATCCCAATAGCTGTGAAAGTAACCTATCAGGAAATAGCTCAAGCTTTAGACAGATCTATTTCAAAAATTGAAGCTGCTGTAATTAATGCCTTAGAAAATACACCCTCTGAACTTTCTGCAGACATATACAAAACAGGTATCTATATGGCAGGTGGTGGTTCGCTTTTAAGAGGTTTGGACAGACGTATTGCTAAGAGAACAAAACTTAAAGTTCATGTTGCGGAAGACCCTCTGAAAGCAGTTGCTCGTGGTACTAGCATTGCATTGAAGAATTTTGATAAATTTACTTTTTTAATAAATTAATTTTTAATATTTTAAGAACATTTTTTTCCTTTAATCCGAAAATCAATATAGATTGTTTGTATTAGCTTGTTCTTTTAGATTATCATTTTTTCCTAAAAAACACCTCCATTGGTACTCCTGAAAAGTTCCACTGTTCACGTATTCTGTTCTCTAAAAACCTTTTATAATCTTCACGCACATATTGAGGGAGGTTGCAAAAAAAGGCAAAAGCGGGAAAATGAGTAGGAAGTTGCGTTACAAACTTAATCTTCACCATTTTATCTTTCACAATCGGAGGAGGATGGTTTTTGATAATAGGCAACAATAGATCATTCAGTTCGGATGTTGAGATTCTACGCTGTCTGTTCTGATATACTGCCACAGCTGTCTCCAATACTTTGAAAATGCGCTGCTTGTTAATAACAGAAGTGAAAATAATAGGAATATTACTAAATGGAGACAATCGTTTTTTGACTAATTCCTCATACTCTTTATGTGTTTTTTGGTCTTTTTCCACCAAATCCCACTTATTCATCACCACCACAATTCCCTTTCGGTTTCGCTGAGCCAAACTGAAAATGGCAATGTCTTGTGCATCGAAACCATCTGAAGCATCACACATTAAAATGCAAACATCACTGTTTTCAATGGCGCGAACAGCGCGCATCACGGAGTAAAACTCCAAATTTTCCTCCACTTTTTTCTTTTTGCGCAATCCTGCTGTGTCCACCAAATAAAAGTCAAAACCAAAACTGTTGAATCTTGTGTAGATAGAATCGCGAGTAGTACCGGCAAGCGGAGTAACAATATTTTGCTCTTTTCCAAGAAAAGTATTGATAATGGATGACTTACCCACATTAGGTTTCCCAACAATAGTAATTCTAGGAAGTTCATCATCATAATGCTCTTCATCTTTAGAAAAATGAGTAACCACCTCATCTAAAAGTTCCCCGGTGCCGCTACCGGATACTGCCGAAACAGGGAAAATATGTTCAAACCCAAGCGCATAAAATTCGGCATGATCAAAATAATTTGTAGGACTATCAATTTTATTTACAGCCAAATAAAAAGGTTTTTTCGATTTTCTCAACATTTTTGCAACATCTTCGTCCAATGGGGTAAGTCCTTCGCGACCATCCACCATAAAGATAATCACATCCGCTTCTTCCAAAGCTAAAGCCACCTGTTTACGGATTTCTGTTTCAAAAATATCATCAGAACCCACCACATATCCACCGGTATCAATTACTGAAAACTCGTAGCCGTTCCAGTTGGCTTTTCCGTAATTTCTGTCGCGGGTAACGCCGGCAATAGAATCGGTAATCGCTTCATGGGTCTGGGTTAAACGATTGAAAAGTGTTGATTTCCCAACATTTGGTGTACCAACTAAGGCGACGATGTTGCTCATGATATTCTTTTTTTTAGTTCGGCAAAAATAGTTATTATTTTTTTGCCAACAGATAACGAAGATTTACAAAGTGATAGCAAAACTCTATAAAATTTTAATCATTTTTTTTCTGTTCAAAAAACAGAGATCAGAAAAATATTTCACTTTTTATTTATATTTGCAGCCTAAAATAAAAAAAATGGAAAACACTATTCTCTTAGAACATGTTACTTCTATCATTGAACAAATTCGTCCTTATTTACAACAAGATGGCGGCGATATTCAATTTATGGATTTAACTCCTGAAAACATTGTTCGTGTTCAACTGCGCGGCGCTTGTGGTAGTTGTCCCCATGCAAAAATTACACTCAAACAAATGGTGGAGGCTACTATTATGGAGCATTGTCCGGAAATTAAAGGAGTAGAAGATATAAATATAATTTGAGATAAAGTAATGGCTTTAAAGTGTGGAATTATTGGTTTGACTAACAGCGGGAAAACAACGCTGTTTAACTGTATTTCTAATACTAAAGCAGCTATTACTGATTTTGCTTATAGTACCAATAAGTCAAATATTGGCGTTTGTAATGTGCCAGACCAAAGATTAGAACACATAAACACTTTTATTAAAGCAGAGCGATTGGTGTATGCCACAATGGACATTGTGGATATTCCGGGTTTGGCAAAAGGAGCTTCCCTTGGCGAAGGAATCGGCAATACTTTTTTGGCAGATGTTCGTTTGTGCGATGCACTGATTCACGTTTTGCGATGCTTTGATAATCCGAACCTGCCGCACGTGGAAGGATCTGTTGATCCGGCCCGAGATATCGAAATTATTGACTTTGAATTGCAAGTTAAAGATTTGGAACAAATTGAACGGAAATTAGTAAAAGTGGAAAAAGCTGCAAAAATTGGTGAAAAAAACGCTAAACACGATTATGAAACACTCTTAAAATATAAGAATCACCTCGAAAAATTTCAGAATGTAAGCACATTGGAAGTTACTATAGAAGAACATGCTGTGGTAGCAGATTTGCTTTTGCTTACCGAAAAGCCACAACTTTTTGTGTGTAACGTAAACGATAAAGATGCCGTTTCTGGAAATAAGTATGTAGAGCATGTGAAAGAATATCTGAAAGATAAAAATGCTGAAATCTTAACTATTGCTGGAAAAATTGAATCCGAAATTGCAGAATTGGATAATGAGGAGGAACGCTTGATGTTTCTACAAGATGTAGGACTTACTGAAGCCGGAGTCCGCAAAGTGATTCGCGCAGCTTATAAACTATTAAACCTCATTTCTTTTTTTACTGTTGGCGGCAAAGAAAACCGCGCCTGGACAATTAAAAAAGGAATGTTAGCACCGCAAGCTGCAGGTGTGATCCATAGTGACCTTGAAAGAGGATTCATTCGAGCAGAAGTAATTAAATATAATGACTTGGAAACTCTTGGCTCTGAAAATAAATGTAAAGAAGCCGGAAAACTTTCTGTGGAAGGTAAAACATACCAAGTTCAAGATGGTGATATTCTGCATATTCGATTTAATGTTTAACCCTTTTAATAACTTTTATGTTTAACCCCTTAAATTATTTTATTATGAAAAGAAACCTTATTTTCTTATTGCTTTTAACATTTGTATTTACATTTGTTGCTTATGGAGAACCCGCAAAACCCAAAAAACCCAAAAAACCAAAGTACAAAGAATTGGCTGCAATGTACCAAAAATGTACTGATGATTTAAATTACACAACCTCTGAAAAAAATGATTGTGAAAACAAAAACAATCTTTTGACAACAGAAATTGCAGGTTTAAAAGTCCAAATTGAACGTCTAAGAGAAGACACTTCCACATTAGGAAGAAGAATCCGTATCATTGAACGTAACTTGGATAAAACAAAAGCCGATTACGATGAACTCTTAAAAAGTTTTACAGACCAAAGTGTTAGTAAAAATGCGCTCTTAGCTGAAAAAGAAGCTCGATTAAATGAATTACAAAGTATTTTAGACCAAAAAGATGCCGAAGTAAAAGCATTGAAAAATAAAGTAGCCGATGCTCTGAAAGGATTTGAAGACAAAGGCCTAACTGTTCACGAAAAAGATGGAAAAGTGTATGTTTCTTTAGATAATGAACTACTCTTTGCCTCCGGAAGTTGGGATATTGACAATAAAGGAAAAGAAGCGCTGGGAGAATTAGCAACTGTACTTGCAAGCGATCCTGGAATAAATGTAGCTATTGAAGGACATACCGACAACGTTCCTTTTAAAGGAAGCGGAAATATTAAAGATAACTGGGATTTGAGCGTTATGCGTTCTACAGCAGTAGTAAGAGAAATTTTAAAGAATAAAGATATTAACCCTCAACGCCTTACTGCTTCAGGAAGAAGTGAATATGTCCCAATTGATTTTGCTGATACTAGAGAAGCTCGCGCTAAAAACCGCCGTACTGAAATTATCCTGACACCTAAGTTAGACGAACTTTTCCAGCTTATTAATAACTAATAATTGTTATCTGCTGCTGCTTTTTCAAAATCATTAGCTGATTGGTTTGAAGAAAATCAACGACTATTGCCTTGGAGAGGGGAAAGTGATCCATATAAAATTTGGATATCAGAAATTATTCTTCAACAAACACGGGTAACTCAAGGTTGGAATTATTACCTCAAATTTATTGAACGGTTTCCCAATGTAAAACATCTTGCAGAAGCACATTTGCAGGATGTTTTACATTTGTGGCAAGGGTTGGGCTACTATTCAAGAGCGCGGAACTTGCACGCAGCTGCAAAACAAATAATACAAGAACATCAAGGACGTTTTCCACATAATTATTTAGAAATTAGAAATCTGAAAGGGGTTGGAAATTACACAGCAGCAGCAATAGCTTCTATCGCTTTTCAACTACCTTACGCTGCTGTTGACGGCAACGTTATAAGGGTAATATCAAGAATATTCGGAGTTTATGATGATGTTACTAAACAAAAAACCGTGTATTTCATTAGCCAACTTTGTAATCAATTGATGGACAAAGAAAATCCGGGAACTTTTAACCAAGCGATCATGGAACTGGGAGCAATTCAATGCACCCCGAAAAACCCAAAATGCGAGAACTGTCCCTTTGTATCGCAATGTGTTGCATTTAATAAAGAACATATTCACATACTTCCTTTTAAGTCCTTAAAAATTATAATAACCAATCGTTATTTTCACTATTTTATCTACATTAAAGATTCTTACACAATTATTGAACAACGCACAGGAAATGATATTTGGAAAAATCTGTATCAATTCCCCATGATTGAAACCCAAAATGCTTGTAATTTGGTTGATATTGAAAATGCCGACCACCAAGGGGTATTTTTAAAGACAGTAAAACATAAACTTTCGCACCAACATCTCACTATACAGTTTTACGTGATTCACAATTATTTACCAAAGTTGCAGAATGACTGGCTATTGGTTTTGGTAGAGGATTTGGCAAAGTATCCTTTTCCTGTTGTATTCAAAGATTTAGTTTATTATTGGATATCATGAGAAAAAAATCTATTTGTATGTTTTGCTCTTAATCATTCTAATGGTCTCCTGAAATACCTTAGAACCAAGCAGGTAAGTTGCAAACAAATAAAAAAAGGCGCCGGCAATGATCTGTGTTGTCACAAGTATTAAATTGGTTTTGATAACTAAAGAGAGTAGAAAAACACCGATTCCCATTACTGCCGCCAGCATAAAATAGGGAAAAATATCTTTGAGTTGTTCCATAATAGTGTATTGAATCTTTTTACTTACATAAGAAGTGAAGATAATAGTATAAACAACACCTATTACACTCCAACCGATTGTCATAGCTAATACTCCTGTTCGTATAGTTATGGCAATACTTACTAATAATGCTATATTATATAGCAAGCTGAAAATTAATATCGGTGAAGATTTTCCTTTAATATATAGAATTATTGTGTAAAGCGCACTGATACCAAGGAAAAGGTATCCCACACAAATCACCTTAAAATAGGGTGCAATGGGAAGCCATTTGGGACCAAGAACCGCATGTATCAAAGGTTCTGCTATAGCAATCAACCCCATCATAATAGGGAAGAAAACAAAAGATGAAACTCTGATAGTTTTTCTGAAAGCGTTTTTTAAATATTCAGGATCGTTTTCAATCTTGGTCATGGCTGGATATACGGCAGTATGTATTGCCGGTATTATGGTTTGATATGAGATTTCCGAATATCTATTTGCATTATAATAGAATCCCACATCTTCTAATGGATAATAAATTCCCATGAGCGATGTGTAAATATTCTTACAAATAATGCTCAATGTGGAAGATGCTAACAATTTTGAACTATATTTCCATAGATCTTGAATACTTTGTTTGCTGAATATCCAACTTGGGTACCAGGAAGTAACACACCACAAATAAATATTCTTAATGGTAACATTTGAAATGGGTTGAACAACCAATACCCAAACACCCCAACCTTTCCAAGCCAAAAACAGACTTAAAAAGCCTGAACAAAAGAGTGCGATCAGGTTTGAACTTGCTAGGCGTTTAAAATCAATTGCTTTTGAGAGTAGTGTGTTTTGAACAATAGATAATGAGTATAACGGAAGACTCAACGCCATGATACGAATTAATTTTATTAAGATCGGTTTTTCATAAAAATGAGCAATAAATGGTGCTGCAAAGAAAATAAGTAAATAAAACAACAAACTGATGACAAGATTCATATAAAAAACAGAGGACAAATCTGTTTGTGTTACATCTTTCTTTCGAATCAAAGCATTAGTAAAACCACTATCAATAAGAATACCGCCCAACATATTAAAAATAGCGATTAAGGCTACTAAGCCGTAATCGTCCGGAGATAAGAAATAGCGCATTAGAATAATTCCCACTAACATACCAATCCCTTGTTGTCCAAACTTGTCTAAGAAGTTCCAAATAATTCCGGTGGCAGTTTTTTCTTTTAATGTTTTGCTCATTTGGTGTGAATTATATAATACGTCATTGGTTTGCAAAATAACGATATTTTTAAAACATCTCTTTATACATCAAATTACACCCCCTTATTTGTGCCGCATCTAATCTTCCAAGAATCTCCATTTTTCCGTTTGGCGCTCTTTTTCCCAAATCGTCGGTAGCTATGAAAGCGCAAGAGTGGAGGTTGGCAAAGTCAATAACGTTGATGGCTCCGGTATTGATAGTGGCGCTGCAATTAAACGGATCTTTTTCATCTCGAAGAAGCAACTTCATCCATGGCGGAGTAGTAAAAAGATTGTTTCCATTGCTATATGCCTGCGAAAGCAATTCACACATTCCGTACTCTGAATGAATATGTTTAACACTAAATGCATTGCACAATATTTTGTGGAGTTCCTCTTTTACAATTTCTGGTCTTCGCCCTTTCATGCCTCCGGTTTCAAACACCAATAAATTGGGAAATGAAAAGGCAAACTTTTCTGCAAAATCCAATAAAGCATAAGAAACACCAAATAGAACAGTTTTAACACGTTTTTCTCTTAATGTGTTAAGTTTTTCAAATAATTCTTCATAATTGCAAAGATAAAAATCACTTTCTGCAAATTTTGAAAGTAAAATAAACTGCCGCATCATGTAAATTAATGAAGAATGTCCTAAATAGTTGGGCAACAACGCTAAAAAACAATAATTGCGTGGGTCTTTATAAAAATATTTAAACGTTTGAAAAAAAGAACGCTCATAAAGCGTAACATCTTTTACATAATGTTTGGATGGTGTAATTTCTGTGGTTCCGCTACTCCAAAATTCTATCTCCGGAATAAAATCACCTGTTTTTATCTGATGTGTTTTAAAAAAAGAGATGGGCAAAAAAGGAATTTGAGATAATGCAGTAATATTTTGTGTTTTAATTTTTAGCATATTACAAAAAGAACGATAGATGGGGTTCTTTTCATATTGATACTTAAAAAGCAACAAAGCATGTTTTTCAAAATCTAAATCGCAAAAGGGATGAAAAATATCATCTAATTTCATTGTAATGGTTTATGATTCAAAAATTTGTTCTCTTTTTTTATCTCTTTTTGTTTCTCCTTTGTTTCTTGAGAAAAAAAGGTTTCTGCAAAAATCTCTTCAATATAGCACACTGCATTATCTCCAGGGTGGCATAAATCTTCAGCATAAAATCTATAATCGCGCAAATCGTCCATCAAAATTTCATAGGCAGGAAAGTAAAAAGTGGTATGGTTGTCTGTTAACTGTTCAACAGCCAAATGTAACACAGATTTACTGAGCTGATTTTCATGGAATCCGTCTCCCAAATGGCGCACCGGACTTACCGTAAAAATGATTTTCATTAAAGGATTGAACTGTAGAAGTTTTTGTACAATATCCGTATAAATAAACACAATTTCATTAATAGTAAGTCGAAATTTCTCAAATTTGTTGTTTGGAATTTTATGACAATTTCCCACCACCAAATCTCTTTCTAAAAATTTGTAACAATACGCAGATCCAAAAGTGATGAACAAAAAATCGGTTTTTTCTAAAAAAGTTTGCGTATAAAGCCATTGTTTATCTATTTGTGCAATAAGTTGATTTTTATCTGCATGAGAAAAAGAACCATGGTGGGCAAAACTAACATGACGATTATCAAAAAAATAACAGTAATCTTCAGAAAAAAGTGTCGGGTTAATTGTCATTTTTAAGGCATTTGCGATAGAAACAGGATTAAAAAGTGTTCCAAACGGATTAGAAAGTACAAAAAACCGATTATTTGCTAAAAAAGTTCCGATATGGTCAGAAAAACAGGAACCGAGCAGTAAAATATGGTTTTGATAAGATATTTTAAATGGGAAGTTGGGAACGGGGAGTTCGGTGCGAAATTTCATGATGGATTTGATTTTCGGTTGCAAAAGTACAGAATTAATTAATTTCTTATGAAATTGAAAAAAATCATATATTTTTGCCCCAAATTATTACTGTTTAATATTTAATTGTTTATAAAAATTTATTCCTTATGAAATCTATTGATCAAGCCCTATTAGCGGGCAAAAAAGTGTTGGTACGAGTTGACTATAACGTACCACAAAACGAACAATTGCAGGTTACCAGTGTTACCCGCATTAAACGCACTGCGGATACGGTAAACAAAATAACAAAAGATGGCGGAATTGCCATTTTGATGTCTCACTTGGGAAGACCGAAAGGTGAAGTGAACGATACTTTTTCGCTGAAACATATCATAAGCGCTGTTTGTGAAACTTTGGGAAAACCGGTAACTTTCCTCGGCGATGTGTTAGATGCAAAGGTTGAAGAGAAAATTAACCAACTCAAGCCGGGAGATGTTGCTCTGTTAGAAAACCTTCGTTTTCATAAAGAAGAAGAGAAAGGAGATTTTGAGTTTGCAAAAGCGATTGCAAAACTAGGAGATCTTTATGTGAACGATGCTTTTGGTACAGCACACCGTGAACACGCCTCAACTGCCACTATTGCAAGACTTTTCCCCGGAAAAGCATACGCCGGATACCTACTCTACAGCGAAGTGAAAAGTTTGAAAAAAGTGTTGGAAGAGAAAAAATCGCCGTTTACTGCTATTATCGGTGGCGCTAAAGTTTCTACTAAAATCAATATTTTGAAAAATTTAATGGAAAAAGTGGATAACCTGATCGTAGGGGGCGGCATGAGCTACACTTTTGCTGCTGCCTTAGGATTTTCATACGGAGATTCACTATTTGAAGAAGAGATGGTTCCGGTTGCAAAAGAGATTATAGAACAAGCTAAAATAAAAGGAATTAACCTCTATTTGCCGATTGATAGAATATGTGGAGACAAATTTGCCGAAGATGCAAATGTAATTGTAACAGAAGATCCAAATGTTCCTGACGGTTGGATGGGAATGGATGCCGGATTTAAAACACGTGAACTGTTTAAAAAAATTATTTTGGATTCCAAAACAATTCTGTGGAACGGACCAGTGGGAGTTTTTGAAATGGATAAATTTTCAGGAGGGACTAAAGCGGTTGCGGAAGCCGTTGCAGAAAGTACCAAAAATGGCGCATACTCCTTGATTGGTGGCGGTGATTCAATTGCCGCGCTTGGCAAATTCGGGCTTTCGAAAGAGGTCTCCTACATCAGCACCGGAGGAGGGGCCATGCTTGAATATCTGGAAGGAATTGAACTCCCGGGAATCAAAGCACTAGAAGAAAATTAATCTGCTCCATCTCTTACTTTTGAATTACCTCATTTGAGTTTGAAAAGAAGAAATGGGTTTTTCTTTTTTATACGATTAACAATAACCGGATTGTAATTATTATTACTATTATTTTTTTTATACTATTGCAGAGCCTTTAAAAACAAGTTTTAATAATTATAAATCAATAACTTAGAATAAAAATAATGAAGTTAGATATCCTTATCGGATTACAATGGGGAGATGAGGGCAAGGGCAAAGTTGTAGATGTACTTACCCATAACTACGACGTGATTGCGCGCTTTCAAGGAGGTCCTAATGCAGGACATACCCTTGAGTTTAACGATATTAAACATGTGTTGCATATCATTCCTTCCGGAATTTTTCATCCGAATAAAATAAATATTATTGGCAACGGAGTAGTTATTGATCCGGTTGTTTTTAATAAAGAGATTGAATCTTTGGAAAAATTGGGAATAGACCCTACCAAGAATCTCTCTATTTCTAAAAAGGCACATCTTATTTTGCCCACCCACAAGTGGATAGACGCAATGCTGGAAGAACAAAAGGGAAAACAAAGTGTAGGATCCACTCTAAAAGGAATTGGTCCTGCTTATACCGATAAAACTGCCCGTACCGGTTTTCGTATTTGTGATATTATTGCTTCTGATTTTTTTGAAAAATTCAAAGAGATATATAAAAAACATACCGATTTGCTCTTTAAAAATTCTTATCAACCGAAAGAAGATATTGAAACTGTTTTTACAGAATGGATTAATGCATTGCCAACTCTTTTACGTTTTAATTTGATAGACAGTGAGTATGAAATTAATAGATATCTAAAAGAGGATAAAAAAGTGCTAGCAGAAGGCGCACAAGGCACACTGTTAGATATTGATTTTGGTTCTTACCCATTTGTAACCTCGTCAAATACAGTGGCATCTGGCGCTTGCACAGGGCTTGGGATAGCGCCAAATCAAACCGGAAAGGTAATCGGAATTGTAAAAGCCTATTGCACCAGAGTGGGAAACGGCCCTTTCCCTACCGAACTATTTGATAAAACCGGCGAACAACTACAAAAACAGGGAGGTGAGTTTGGAGCAACTACCGGACGCCCACGACGATGCGGCTGGCTCGACTTAGTAGCACTAAAATATGCAATCATGATTAACGGTGTTACAGAAATTGTACTCACCAAAGCAGATGTGATGGATAATTTTGATATTATTAATATTTGTACTGCTTACAAAATAGAAAATATTACCACAGAACGTTTTTGTTCAGAATATGATAAAACTATTTTTCCTGTTTATAAAGAATTTAAAGGGTGGAAACAAAATATTTCAAAAATAAAAGAGTATGATAATTTACCACAAACTTTTAAAAAATATATTGAATATATTGAAAATGAAACAGGTGTACCTATTACTATTGTTTCAACAGGTCCCGATAGAAATCAAACTATAATAATAGAAAAATGAAAAAAACCAGATTGCTTATTTTTTTTACCATACTCATATTGGTATGTTTCTTTATATCATGTGCTTCTACAAAAAAACACGCAACTTATAAAACCCATCCTAAATATAAAAGTAGTAGAGGGTGTAGCTGTGGTAGATAATTTTTTTTACCGTGAATAAAAAAGAGGCTGCTTATTAGGCAGCCTCTTACATTTAGTGGAGCAGCTACACTGCTCCAACATAATTATTTAGTAATAGATACTTTCGTTGTAGTAATTGTATTTGTTTCGGTAGTAATGCGCACAGCATATATACCCTGAGCAACGTTCAACGTAATCTCCGTCTTTTCCGTAAGCGCCTGTCCTGTCCATACCACGCGACCAAACATATCCATTATCTCAACTTGTTGAATTGGAATCAGTTTTTCGTTCACAATCGT
>JAITUN010000087.1 GCA_031286285.1 Bacteroidales bacterium
TCATCCGGAGCAACTTATGAAGCTGCCGCCCATTGTGGCGCAAAAGCCCTACTTGGCTGCCATCTATTTTGCAGATAAAAATTCGGAATGGACGTTGTTGCCCCAAAATAGTTCCATAAAACTTAAAAATAAGGAGAACTATTTGCGTTTCGATATTCTGTTGGCTTGTGTATCGGCGCCCGACAAACTTACTTTCCGTTATAGATTGGAGGGGTATAACGATCAATGGACAATATCTCACGAGCGTACTTATATCTTTCAAAATCTGCCGTTTGGCAAGTATCGCCTGGAAGTGCAAGCCTCAATTAATGGAGAAGATTGGTCGGAAACTCTTTTTTCTCCAGTCATTATTATTAGCAATCCCTTTTGGCTTACAATTCCCGGATTATTGTTGATTTTATTAGGAATAGCAGGAATAACACTCCTCATTGTTTATTACACACGAATCATAATTATTAGAAAAGAGGAGGAGAAACTACAAATAGAACAACTGAAACACCGTGCAATACGTGCTAAATTTATTCCGCATTTTACCGGTAATGTACTCAATTCCATCAATTATCTCATCTCAAAAAAACCACAAGCAGCTCAGAAATATATTTCAGATTTTGCAGATTTTACACGCCATTCTCTGCTTAATTCTGATACGCTTTACAAAACCATACGGGAAGAATTAGATTATACGGAATTGTATTTGAAATTGGAGAAACTGCGTTATGAAGAGAAATTGGAATATGAAATATCTGTGGATTCAGGGGTAGATTTGCTACAACCCATTCCTACCATGGCGCTGCAAACTTTCAGTGAAAATGCGATCAAGCACGGATTACGCCCCAAACCGGAAGGAGGTAAAATTACTATTCGTGTTTATAATCAAGAGAGTTATATTGTTTTAAGTGTAGAAGACAACGGGATTGGGCGAAAAAAAGCACAAACCCTTCAAACAGAAGGAACTAAAGAGGGGTTGAAGATCGTTCAGCAACAATTGGATATTTTCAACAAAGAGAAGCCTCAAAAAGCTTACTTACAAATTATTGATTTATACGATACAAAAGAACACCCTTCAGGAACGCGGTTCGAGTTATGGATCCCAACCACATCAATATTTGGCAGTAAGGAGGTTGGCTAAAATATTAATAGCCATCCCAATACCAAATCCCCACCATGCCAAATTGCAGGCTGTTTTTGCGCTTCTGGGTTCATAAGGTTTTTTTGAATAATAGATAATTGCTCCCGCAAGAGGAACTAAAAATGACAAGATGGACAAGCCGGTACTTAATCTGTCTTTTTCCTGATTTTTGAATTCATCTTCAGGAGGTTTTCCCTCATCCCACAATACAGAAAACCCTGTTAAATTGTCTTCTTCCTGATTGTTAAACTCATCTTCAATTGGTTCTTTAGGATTCATAATGATTAACTTTAAAAAATGTGAATAATAAAATTACTAATAATTTTTGCAAGAATTGCCCCTAACGAAGAGAGGCCTATTCCAAATAAGATTCCTGTAATCAGACGTAAAATGTTGTTGCTTTCGCGATGGTAGAAAGCTTGTGTAAGTCCGTCTATTACTGCCGGAAAAAGCAATAGTAGTGACCACAAAAGCGGTAAATATGTCAAAGTTATTGCGAAAATAAATATTGCGATATATCCGATATAAATTCCTGTACATCTGGCGCATAAGGGAAACTGTTTCCCTTTGTAAAAAAAGGAACGTTCGGGCATACGGTGGCAAGAAACAAATTTTAGTTTAGTACGAATATACATTTATAGCATTGTTTTGTTATACCTTGTTGGATGTGAAAATCTGAATATCTCCTTTAGGGAGCTTTTGTTTAAGCAGCCTTCCAATATCTTCATCTGATAATCCTTTGAGATTTTTAATTGTAATTGACATTTTCTTGTTTTACGTCCGCTCTTTTAACAGACACTTTACTTTTGCCTCCACTTAACGGCTGGCGGCTTCTCCGGTATTCATTACCCCGTAGGTTGAAACCTACGGCTATCTCCTGTTGGGCGAAGCGTCTCGTTTCGTCCCGTAGGGTCTCGTTTCGTTCCGTAGGTTGAAACCTACGGTTAATAAAGTGTTTTTCCTGCGGGAAAGGTGAGGAAATGTTCATTTCAAACTTTTCGCCTTCAAATCCATGAAGGCTACTAAGTTCAATGGGTTGGCATTCATTTATTTGACTAAATAAATGCTCGTTTTTGATTCCGTAATTGGAATGCAAGAAAGTCATCTGTTCCATAAGTAAGTCATCCGACAATTTTTTATGAGCTAAAAGGAGTCGGAAACCATTGTTGTTGTTGCGGTTGTCGGGCGTGTTGTTGTTGCGATTCGACACGCGGCAGTTCTTCGCGTTGTTGTTCCAACTGCCTCCGCGCAAAACACGGTTCGAGCCTTCGATGATTTCCTTTCTTAATCGCTTTGTATAAGCTTGTTGTACAAAACTCAACAAAGGAGTAATATGTTGTTGATATTTTTTTTCATCCCAAATATTTTCTTCTAAATATTTTTGATAGGTATTGAATTTTGTTTTAAAACGCAATTTACTTCTATGATTCAATAATATTTTATGAGGAAATAATTTATATCCTAAAAATGAAATACCTTGCCGGGTTTTATTTAATACAACCGGTTTTAGAGTGAGTTTTATAATTTCGGCTTGTTCATGGAGCAATATCAGTTGTTGTTTTAATTCTTCATATTTATTGGAAAACAACAACATATCGTCCATATAACGTACATAAATCTTAATTTTTAGTTTTTCTTTTATAAAATGATCAAATTCAGACAAATAAAAATTGGCAAAATATTGGCTACTAAGGTTTCCTATTGGAATCCCTTTTTGTGGCGAATCTTCGTAACTGTCAATAATTTTATCAAATATTGCCAATAATTGTTCATCCTTAAATTTTGTAGATAATTTTTGTCTTAGTGTTTCGTGTGAAATAGAATCAAAATATTTTCTAAAGTCTAATTTAGCAACATATTGATAGCTGTTCATAGCTCTTTTTGCTTTTTCTAATGCTTTGTAAATTCCTTTATCAATTCTGGTAGCATAAGTATCATAAATCAGAGTTTTTTCAAAATAGGGATGGCAAATATTCATAATAGCATGATGTAAAACTCTTTCCGGAAACGAAGCGGCACAAATTAGTCGTTCTTTAGGGTCATATATTTTAAAATAGTGATAATTTCCAACTGAAATATTCCCTGATAAAATCTGCTCTCGAAGTGATAGAATATTGACTTGTAAATTTCGTCCATATTCCAACACTTCCTCTTTTGTCTGTTTCCCTTTACTTGCTTTATAGTATGCCAAGTAAAGATTATCACAATCTGCAATTTTCTCAATCAAATTACCTGCACGTTTCATATTCTGAATATTTCAATCATTTTTTTACCATATTTTTCTACTTTCTTTTCACCAATACCTTGTATTTTAAGCATATTTTTTTCAGTCAATTCTTCCAATTTGGCTATTTCTGCCAACTCTTCATTTGTAAATACCGCATAAGCAGGAACAGCATCTTCTTCTGCAAGTTGTTTACGGATTTCTCGCAATTTGGAAAATATCTCAAAAGTAGATTCATCTAATACATTTTTATAATCAATTTTTTCTTTTGGCAATGCTGTAAAATTATTTTGTACTCCTTCCAAGTATTGTACAGTGAAAGCCCAGCCACAATATTTTTCATGCGAAATAAAGTTTGAGTCCACAGTTACTACTTTTTTGCTTCTCAAAAACTTGTTCAACTCCTCATTTCCTTGCTCAAACTCTGCAATTCCTACAAAAAATAATTTCACTTGCATATTTTACTGTTTTTCAAAAATTTTCGACCGCCTACGGCGGTATATTATCGTTTTGCCTTTTGCTTCGCTCCGCTCAGCCTTTTGCAAAACTCTTTTTTTCTCTCTTTTCGCTCATAAAAAATCATCGGAATAACTTTTATGGAACTAAAAGGAGTCGGAAACCACGGTAGTTGTTGCGGCGGTCGGGCGCGGCGTAGCTGCGATACGACACGCGGCAGTACTCCGCGCCGTCGGACCAACTGCCTCCGCGCAAAACACGGCCCGAGCCCGAACTCGGACCGGTAGGATTGCTTGCCGGACTGCTACTGTAATAGTTTGCACCATACCAATCGCTGCACCATTCATAAACATTGCCGCTCATGTCAAAAATACCCAATTCAT
>JAITUN010000114.1 GCA_031286285.1 Bacteroidales bacterium
TATGCTATGGCAGGCGTTAAGATAGGTCTTCCGTTGAGTTGTAAATATGAGGCATCGGACGCCACAATCACCAACGAAGCCTATTATCCTGATTACGACAATTGGCTTACAGATCAGGAGTTTGCAGGTTATGGCAAGTTTGACATCGCAAGTTCCGAAGGAGATCCGAAATACAGTATCTCAACCGCGCTCGCCCTCGAAACAGGCGTGAAGTGGAATGTCGGAAAGGTGATTGCCGTCTATACCGGCGTTTATTTCGATTACGGATTAAACGACATCTCCTCAAAAAGCGACCCCTTTATAAGCTACACCTATCCCAATTCCGAACCTGCAAAATTTACTACCAACAGCGCCTTGGCTTCCGCTGCCGACAAAGTTAATGTTATGGCGGTAGGCGTTAAAGTACGGTTGGCGTTGGTGAAATAAATAAAAATGTATAACAATTAAAAAAATAAAAGCGATGAATACAAATTTAGTAAAAACAAGGTTTCTGACAATATGCCTGCTCCTGATTACCTTAGGAATGGCAACGCAACTCAACGCAAAAGTGTTTGAAGCGTATGATTATGATTCTTTTAAAGCTGCTATAGATTCTGTAAATGCAGGCAACGGCGGCGACATCATTAAGATTACGGGGGATATTGTATTAAGTAAAACCTCGGATTGGATATACAATGATGTTACAATTACGGCGGATACCAATCCCGATGGAACTCCCAAATATACCATAACAGGAATTACGAGTCAAACTACTATTGTTTGCCGACCCAAGAAGTCTTGCACAATAGAAAATATAATTGTAGAGAATGGATACAATGGATTATATATCATGTTAAACGATTGTGAAGAAAATCCTGTAGTAAAAATAGATAATTGTATTGCTACAAACCATGGTAATAATGGTATTATAGCAGCATATTACTATTCCTCTGGTCAAAAAAATCATAAAATTCTAATTACTAATTGTATATCCAATAACAACTATTATGGTATTGACATTGCTAATAGCGTTACTACCGGAGATATCACAATTCAAAATTGTACTACAAACTACAATAAAGGACAGGGAATAAGTACAGCAAAAGAGTTAAGTGATACGCATGTCAATAATTGTGTTTCTAATTACAATGACAGTGATGGTTTTGATCTTGGTTCTAATTGTGTGATTACTAATTGCACGGCTAATAATAATTCTCAAGGTTTTGACCTTGGAGATAAGTGTACAATTAGCAATTCCACTGCTGTAGAAAGTAAATATTTCGGATTTTATGGCAACTCTTTCTATGCATCCAACTGTATGGCAATGAATAATGGCTATGCCGGTTTTGGCTCTTGGAAAAATCTTAGTGTCTTTAACGGTTGTACGGCAATAGGAAATGGTCAATCGGAGGAGTCGAGTATTTTTGGAAGTGGTTTTTATACCTACAGAGGATTGTTTTTCAATTCTACAGCCGCTTATAATAATATTGGTGATGATGAGGATGAATATTATTATAGTGGTGTTGGATTTTATGTTGAGGGTATGATTATTAACTGTACAGCTTCTAATAATACAACAGGTATTGAAAGCAGTAATTTGAGCATTTATAATTCTATTTCATACAATAATAGCGAAAAAGATTTGAGCGGTCAATATTCCAGTTCCAATGTTGAAGTGTACAATACCGTTTTTTTTAATTATTATGATAATAATTATATATCAAAATATAATTGCACGGCAGACAATCCAAAATTACTGGGGAGAACAGCAGCCGGTGATTATACTGAGAATAAGAATGACTTAGCATATTATTCTTTGGGCGAAGGTTCATCGGCATTGGAATTGGCAGATAAAAGTTTAATAACAAGAGAAAAAATATTTGAAATAATTGATGCGAATGATGACCCTGACAGAGTTATGTGGTTTAAAAGTATAGTAACAGAGGATTTTCTTGTGAGCGCTCTCTTACATGACCAAATTGGCACTGAACGGGAGTTCAACGGCGACAGGTATGACGCCGGCGCCATCGCAAGTAATGAAGGCGGCGGAAGTTCTAATTTGATTTTTAGTTACGGTCCCAAAAAAGCGGCAAATTATGGTAAAACCACCATTGTTTTTTATGGACAAAATTTAGATAACCGCATTAAAGTTACGCTAAAAAAGCAAAGTGAAAGCGACCTTGTTCCCGAAACCATCAAAACTGAATATTCTGAAACAACCGGCATATATAAATGTTCCGCCACATTTAGTTTTCATAACAAAAAAATCGGTAAATGGGATATTATCGTAAATCTCGGCGATACAACGCAACTCTATAAAGAAGGTTTTGAAATAGAAACATATATTGAACCGATAATTGAACTGGAAATATATGGTTCTCCAAATATCCGTAACGGAGGAACGACAACTTTCATCGTTGAGTATTCCAACAAGGGCAATGTGGAGGTCTATGGTGTGCCGATTATTATAGAAATAATTACCCCTAAAGAAATTGAGGTTGACATTATAGAAAAATGGAAGTTTGTTTATACGGAAGGCACATATACCGAAAAGACCGGTGTCGTTGAGGGGGAAGTTCAAAAATTGTATGTTCTAGATGATTTTCCGGTAGCCAACGAACGCACTACCTTTGTAACTCCTTTAGCTTTATATATTCCTCCTTATGGCAAAGGAACTTTATCGTTTAATGTGAAATGTACGACTGATGGCATTGCCAATCATCCTGTAGAAGTCAGAGCTTATACTTTACACCCCTTGACTTCTAATGAATCGAATGGTGGTAATGCTGATGATGTGCTTTGGAATTGTTTGAAAACGGTGGCTAAGATAGCATGGGATTTAGCTAAAATTCCATTAGGCGCCATACCGGGCGTTGCTTGTGCCATGCAAGTATCTGAAGGTATATATTCTATTGCGAATACGGAAGGAAGTACAGGATATAAAGCTGCTAATGCCGCTGCGGAAGCGGGCAAAGCTATTTCGGAGTGCGTTACTGATATCCCTCCGGGAGCAGCAGCCGTCAAAACGGCAATTAAAATGTTTAAAACTCTCTCCACTGCTAATGATCTAGTGGGACATGCTGCCGGACTGATTGAATGTGCCAATGGGATGATGAAACTCTTTTCACAGCTTGTTGGTTCAAAAGACCCCAACGATAAATGCGGTCCTGTAAGCGAGAGCGGCAGTACGTGGATGTCCGACAGAAAAGATTTTACCTACGTCATCAATTTTGAAAACGACCCGAAAGCCACCGCACC
>JAITUN010000151.1 GCA_031286285.1 Bacteroidales bacterium
GCTTGCCTATAACGTGTCGGCGGCTTTGCGAGGGCGGGGGCTCACTACCGCTCGCACGGGAACGATACTTGCAAAATCGCACAAAAGTTCGGGCGAGTTACTGCCCCGCTTGCGCCAAACCCCACGTTGTGTGTCAGCCACAAGCCAACGGCAGTAATTGTCAGAATACTGATAAACAGTGCAGCATTTTCGGAATTTCACGATACATTTTTCCAAAAACGACACATCTCCTTACTTGATTATAAGATAATAACTGTCAGGAAAATAATCATAATCTCGAATTTTCAGTTTTTTTTCTCCAACGATGCCGATAAAAGTCTGCCGAACAATATGGGAATTTTGTCAAAAAATAACCGCCCATGAGTTACAAAAAGTAAAAAATAATATTCTGAATGAATGCGACCTACATATTTATTAAAAAAAATGTGATATATTTGTCTCACATATTAAAAAAAATAATATTTTTGCAAATTATTAATTTAAACGAAAAATGATTATGAACAAATCAAAACAAACAACGGCAAAGTATCGCAAATATGCTTGGACACAAGGTTTTCTTGGCTTCTTGGGATTTTTAGGATTTAATTATTTCAAGAATTATGATCCGGCTTTTCTTGTTTATTTCTCCTGTTTTTCAATGTTTGTATTTTTTATCACAGGAAAGTTAGCAGCAGAAATGCAAGATGAGAGAATGGTAGAAAATCATAAAAAAGCACTTTTATTAGCACTGAAAATTCCGCTTATAACATTAATGCTTATTGGAATATTTCCTACTTTTGCAACGCTGACGGAAATAATTGCCATTGTAATAAGCATCGTAGGGTTTGTAGCAACTGCATTTACCTATGCGATTGCTTTTTACTATTATGACAAACATTGATTGTGGAGGCTAAATTTATAAGTAACATAAAGCAATACCGTCAACTGGCAAATATGACACAGGAAGAATTGGCAGAAAAAGTATTCGTTAGAAGAGAAACTATTGTTCGCTTAGAAGCAAGTAAATATAATCCTTCCTTAAAACTTGCAATTGACATTTCCCGCATATTGCAAACGCCGATAGAAGATATTTTTATTTTCGATTCCTGAATTTGTCAACATATACAAATGACTGGTTTTTCAGGGAACACTGTCCAAATACTAAATGGGGTGTAAGATATTCAAAATGCGCATGTCCGGTGGTTGCATACAACTCTTAAATATGCGCAAAGGTACACCTTTTTACTTTACCTGCATATTTTTTCAAAAAAATCTTCTATTCAAGGCGTTACACTTTTTTTTCGATTGCGTTTTTATATATTTGCCATTGCGTTTTTTTGTATCTTTTTCAAAAAAATATATAAAAAACGCAATATGTCATTCAACCCTCAAATACAAATCATTATTTCTTAATTTGTTACTGCTGTTTTGTAATCGTCCGAATATCCCCAATGTGCCGTGAATATGTACTCAGCGGCAGGTATATAGCGAATAATATCCATTGACTTTATTGCCTGATCGTTGTCCATATTAAAGAATGCAGGTATAGGCGCTATTTTGCCCTCTTTCAAACTCGCAATGTCGCCGGTAAACAGGTATTTGTCATTGATTAAATAAGCCGTCATTCCGCTGGTATGTCCGGGAGCGAGAATACTTTCAATCTTCAAATTTCCTATTTGGATTGTTTGACGGTCTTCCAAAAGGATGTAGTCAGCACGGGAAATAGAATTGCCAAACCACAGGAACTTGGATTTTTTACCATTTATCATCTGCACCTCTTCTTTCGACATATAGAGTTTGGCTTTGTCGAACAGACCCAATGCGCCGACATGGTCAGTATCGGTATGTGTCAAAAACACGGTGGTTACTTTGTCAGGGTCAATGCCCAACTTTTCCATCTGTTTTGCCACATTTGCCTTATCAGTTGCGCAGTCAATAACAATGTATTGCGTACTGTCTTGTATGATGAAGACGTTAGCAAAATCATCTTTTACCACGAAAATATCGTCCGTTATTTTTCCTGTTTCCATAGGAGTAAATCCAGACATTTCGGATTTTAGTTTTAGGAAAAAACCGACAAATACCAATACCAATATACCAATGATAATAGCAATGATTATCAAAATCCTTTTTAAAATTTTATTCATTTCTTCTTATTTTTCAATTATTTAGGTGCAAAGGTACAACTTTTCAACACAACAACAAACAGTAAGAAATTTTGTTTACTTTTGCCATCTGATTTTATAGTGAATGAAATACACATCTAAATTTAAAAAACTGTTTATTATAACCTTGTTGATGTTGTCGGCGGCGGTCTCTTCTTCGCAGGTCAATTTCGAATATTTTTTGGCGGTAGGTCGTTACAAGTTGTCGGACGGAAACTATATCGAAGCCATAAAATACCTGAATACGGCTATCATGGTCAATAAAAGTTCTTACGACGCCTATTTTTATCGTGGACTATCCAAATACAGTTTGGGCGACTATACCGGCGCCAAAGATGATTTAGACCAAGCTTTGACCATTCAGCCGATGTCGAAATGGGCGCTCTATTATCGGGCGGCGACGCTCAGCATGTTGGGCATGTATGATGCCGCTGAAGTGGATTTGTTGACGGTTTCAAAGATAGACCCGTTGGACAGCGCCATCCATATCAGTATGGGTGTGAACATGTTACAACAGAAAAATTACGATGCCGCCGAAGCAAAATTCAACGAAGCCATTATATTGACGCCCAACAACGACGACGCCTATCTGTATCGCTGTATTGTGCGGGCGTTGAAAGAAGAGTACGACAAAGCCATCGAAGATTGCAATAAAGCCATCAAAATCAACCAGTTCAATTCCGATGCTTTTCTCAGGCGCGGCATGGTGCATTACGAGATGAAGCAATACGAAACCGCCATCGAAGATTACGAGTATTCTTTGAAGTTGGTGAACGACAATCCTTTAACCTATTTCTACCGTGCGCTTTCCTATCTCGATCAGGGCGACACGATAAAAGCCATGCGCGATTACGACAAAGTGTTGGAGTTGGATCCCCACAACGCCCTGACCTATTACAACCGTGCCATCATCAAATCCACGCAAAGCGATTGGGAGGGAGCGTTACAGGATTATTCCGCCGTTCTTTACTATAATCCCGAAAATCTTTACACGCTGTATAATCGCGGATTGGTGAAGATGGAGTTGAAAGATTATAAAGGCGCCATTGCGGATTTCAACAGCGCTATTG
>JAITUN010000152.1 GCA_031286285.1 Bacteroidales bacterium
TCATCCGGAGCAACTTATGAAGCTGCCGCCCATTGTGGCGCAAAAGCCCTACTTGGCTGCCATCTATTTTGCAGATAAAAATTCGGAATGGACGTTGTTGCCCCAAAATAGTTCCATAATACTTAAAAATAAGGAGAACTATTTGCGTTTCGATATTTTGTTGGCTTGTGTATCGGCGCCCGACAAACTTACTTTCCGTTATAGATTGGAAGGGTATAACGATCAATGGACAACATCTCACGAGCGTACTTATATCTTTCAAAATCTGCCGTTTGGCAAGTATCGCCTGGAAGTGCAAGCCACTGTGAATGGAGAAGATTGGTCGGAAAGCGAATTATCCCCTTTCATTACCATTAGCAATCCTTTTTGGCTTACAATTCCCGGATTATTGTTGATTTTATTAGGAATAGCAGGACTAACACTCCTCATTGTTTATTACACACGAATCATAATTATTAGAAAAGAGGAGGAGAAACTACAAATAGAACAGTTGAAACGCCGTGCAATACGTGCTAAATTTATTCCGCATTTCACCGGTAATGTACTCAATTCCATCAATTATCTCATCTCAAAAAAACCACAAGCAGCTCAGAAATATATTTCAGATTTTTCTGAATTTACACATCATACACTGCTTAATTCGGAGAGACTTTATAGAACAATTCAAGAAGAGTTAACTTATACCGAATTGTATTTAAAATTGGAAAAATTGCGTTTTGAAGAGAAATTGGAATACGAAATAACAGTTGATTCGGATATAGATCAGAAACAAGAGGTTCCCACCATGGCGCTGCAAACTTTCAGTGAAAACGCGATCAAGCACGGATTACGCCCCAAACCGGAAGGAGGTAAAATTACTATTCGTGTTTATAATCAAGAGAGTTATATCGTTTTAAGTGTAGAAGACAACGGGATTGGAAGGGAAAAAGCGCAGACCATTCAAACAGAAGGAACTAAAGAGGGGTTGAAGATCGTTCAGCAACAATTGGATATTTTCAACAAAGAGAAGTCTCAAAAAGCTTACTTACAAATTATTGATTTATACGATACAAAAGAACACCCTTCAGGAACGCGGTTCGAGTTATGGATCCCTCATCCCTCACTAACCATTAACCATTAATCAGTAACCATTAACCATTAATCATTAACAATGAATCTCTTCGCCCTCTCCAAAGCCCTCCTAAAGTCAGAACAAAGCAATTATGCAAAGCCTATTGTAAAAATAACAATGGCAGGGGTTGCTTTGGGAGTAACACTTATGTTGTTAGCGCTTTTTATTACAGCCGGTTATAAAAAGGAGATACGCAACAAAATGGTAAGTTTGGGAGCACATATCAGAGTTTCAAGTGTAGAACAAAACTACTCTTTTGACTTGCTTCCATTTGATAGAGATCAATCATTTATTGTTGATTTGTTGAAAAATAGCCACGTTAAAAACATGCAATTTTATGCAACCAAAGTAGGGATATTAAAGACACAAGAACAAGTGGAAGGGATAGTTCTGAAAGGAATTGACTCTACATTTTCGTGGAAACTATTTAGCACACATATCCTTGAAGGTAATCAACTCGAGTACCATACAGATTCATTAAGCAATAAAATACTTATTTCCAAAACATTAGCTTCAAAGTTGCAATTGCGGGTGGGCGAAAAAGTAAACGCCTATTTTATACAGGACCCCCCGCGCTACCGCAGTTTCATCATTGATGGTATTTATCAAACCGATCTCCCAGAAGTTGACACACGCTTTGTTCTTACAGACTTACGCCATGTACAAAAGCTAAATGACTGGACGCAAGAACAAGTGAGCGGCATTGAAATTTTGATTGATGATTTTGACCAATTGGATCTCATTGGAGAACAGATACATTTAGAAACGCCTATCAATTTAAAAGCAGAAACAATCAAGCAACTTTATCCCAATATCTTTGAATGGTTGGAACTCTCCGATACTAACGCATTAGTGCTATTAATAATCACCATCATTGTATGTGTTATCACTATGATATCTACATTTTTTATCATTGTATTAGAGCAAACTAAAAATATTGGAATCTTAAAAACAATGGGATTAAGTCATAAAAAAATTGTAAAACTCTTTATTATTATTGCATCAAGGCTTATTTTTCGTGGATTATGTTGGGGAAATATAATAGGTCTTTCAATTGGTATTCTTCAAAAAATATGGCATATCATACCTTTAGATCCTGAAACATATTACGTATCTTACATTCCCATAGTTATTCAGCCATTAACATTACTGTGGGTAAACCTGCTTGTTTTTTTTGCTTGTCTGTTTACTTTGCTACTACCTGCATATTATGTTTCCAAACGAATCTCTCCTGTTGAGGCGATACGGTTTGATGTTTAAAAAATCCCGTATATTGCGCTTCCGCTTCCACTCATGCTTGCATAGAGCGCTCCTTGTTTATAAAAATCTTTTTTTATTTCTCTCAATTTTGGATGTAGATTAAAAATCACCTCTTCAAAATCGTTATTTAGTATTTCTCTCCATGTTTCAATTGGAGCATTAATAATATTCTTCAATGTGTGTTTTGGTTTTTTTGAAGTAATGATACTGTAGGCTTTTGCAGTAGAAACAGCAAAGTTAGGGCAAACGATTTCAATTTTGTATTTTGACAAATCTAATTCAATAGGGGTTAAAATATCTCCTCTACCGGTGGCATACATTGGTGCGTTGTAAATAAAAAATGGGGTATCGCTGCCCAATTGTGCGGCAAATTCATGAAGTTGCCTGATAGATAGGCCTAGTGAGAAAATGGTATTTAGCATTTTCAATGTATAAGCAGCATCAGCAGATCCGCCTCCCAGTCCTGCTCCGGATGGAATTTGTTTTGTAAGTGTTATTTTTACAGGAGGCAAGTTTTTTTTTTTTTGCAACAAACGATATGCTTTAACACACAAATTTTCTTCTATGGGACAGGTAAAATCTGCATTTTTTATAGAGAAAGAAAAATGAGCAGCAGGGATAATCTCTAAAGTATCTACAAAATTAGTACAAGGGTAAAAAACAGTTTCTAAAGCATGATAACCGGAAGATAGTTTTTGGACAATGTGTAGACCAAGATTAATTTTGTGATGAATAGTTGTTAGCATTCTTTAAAACTGATAATATGCACAAAATGAAAATGTTTGATTGTATTGTCCTCCATCTAAAAACAGCCAGTCTCTAGCTTTTGGCTTACGTACCGGCAATAACGATCCTTCAAATCTGAGATTTACACCTAAGTGGTTAAAGAAGAGGTATCCCACTCCAATAATTCCGGAAAATTCGAAATATGCAAAAGGAGGCGCTCCTTTATTATCATAACCATTTACCTTTTCAACATTTGTATTTTTAAATAAGATTCCGAAAGTTGGGCCTACCTCCAATTCAAATCCTTTAAAAAATCTCCATTTGACTAAAATAGGAATTTGGCCATACATCAACTCTAATTTATAGTCATCTCCGTAAATATTTCCGTCATTATCCCTTTTTGCAGTATGTTTACAACCTTTCATAATAAAGTTTAATTCCGGTTGAATTAGCCATTTTCCATTTTGTGAGACTGGGAAATTGGCAAATACACCTGCGTAACCTCCAAATTTGTTAAACCCCTGAAATGCAAATCCATCTTTGGTTATTTGAGAGGCAGTGAAGCCGACTTTTACTCCGCCATGAAAATTGCTTTTTCCTTTTTGAGCACTCTCTGGTTGGGTGTGTTTAAAGCTTTTTTCCTGAGCGTAACTTACTATAAAAATAGAAGAAAAGAGCAAAAAAAGTATTCGCTGTATCATTTTACGCTTTCGAAAAATTTGTTTTGTCCACACCACATATCGGACAACTCCAATCATCAGGGATGGCTTCAAAAGATGTTCCTGGCGCAATACCGTTATCAGGATCGCCTTGGGCGGGATCATATTCATACCCGCAAACGTCGCATACATAAATGTTTTGGTTCATAAGATTAGGATTTAAAGGTTAATGATTTACATTGATATTAATCTATTTCGAAATGATTGCTGCTTTAGCAAAATTCTCTCCAAATTTGATAATATTATCCACTTCGGCTTGCGATGGAGCGAACTTAATAAACATCGAATCGCAGTAGCGATTGAGTTTCAAGTTATCAATATTTGTGATGAGGCATTGTTTGGCTTCACCCGACCATCCGTAAGCTCCGAATGCTGCAGCAAGTTTTCCTTTTTCTCGTAGCGGCGTCATCAAAGCAAAAGCATAATAAAGTTGTGGAAGCATATTTTGGTTAATAGTGGGGGTTCCTAATAAGTAGGCATCGGCAAGTGCAATTTTTTCGCCCAAAGTTTCAAAATCCATTTTTTCGATATCGCAAATATCAACAGTAACGTTGGGTATTTTTTCAACCCCTTCTTTCAGTTTCTCTGCAATTTTTTTAGTAAATCCATACGCAGACACATATGCAATCAGAATTCTATTTTTTTTTGGATAATTATTAAGGTATTCTTCACACATCTTTTTGGTTTTTTTAACAATTTCCATAGGATTGGAAGTTAACAATGGACCGTGACCTGTGCAAATGGCATCAATAGGCAGGCTTGATATTTTGTCAATTGCTTTTAAGAAAAACTTGCTAAACGGTTTTAAAATTACATCAAAATAATATAGAAATGCAGCATCATAGTTTCCCACTTGATCGTTATACATAGATTCATGACAAAAGTGCGCGCCGAATGAATCGCAGGAAAACAATATTTTATCCTCTTGTAAATAAGAATAGATAGAGTCGGGCCAATGTAAATTGGGAGCGCTAATGGTAGCTATCTTTTTGTTTCCCAAATCAGTAATATATCCATCCTGGGCAATAATATATGGGAAAGGGATATTCAGTTGTTCTTTCAAATTCATAATGGCTGAATTTGAGGCTACAACGGTGGCGAAAGGAGCAATTTCCAATAGTTTTTTTAATCCTCCGCTATGATCAGGTTCGGTGTGATTGATGAAGATATATGCTAATTCTTTGGGATTGCATACCTGACGTAATTTAGCTTCAAAAACCTGAAAAAACTGCTCTTTCACAACTTCCACAACCGCTTTTTTGTCTGCGTTGATAAAATAAGAATTATAGGTAGTTCCATATTGAGTTTCCATAATAATATCGAAAGTGCGAATAGCTTTATCTAAAACTCCAATCCATTGAACTGTATTACTGATTCTTAAAACATTAGTATCCATAATCACTTTTTTTTTGATATGTGTTGTATATTACAACTGCAAATTAACGTCATTTTTTTTATTATCTGATTATTTTCGTAATTTAGTATAAATTTTTTCTATTTTCGCCAAAAAATTAGAAAAAGCATTTTTTTGATCGAAAAAGATTCGTAAATAATTAACTAACAAAATATTGTATTATGAAAAAAACCAATGCCAAATTATTAAGTCTATTCGTATTATTGATTTTTATTTCTCCAATTTTAAATGCAATTCCTGCTAATCCAAACCCAATTGCATTTAATCAACCCAATGGAGATCATTTAACAGTCTTAATCAAAGGTGACGAACGACTCCATTGGCATGAATCCTTGGATGGATATACGTTATTGTATGACCAAGCAGGTTTTTTAACGTATGCTCAATTAGATGAAGACGGAAACTTAGTGGCTTCCAATTTTATTGCCACTGATATTGAAGAAAGAGATTTTAGGGTACTCTCATTTTTACATTCTATAGAACCAAAACTGTGGTTTAGTGATCTCCAAAAAGAGATCATGCTACAAGTATGGGAGATTGAAGATGAAGTTTCAGCTATGCACAACTCTAAAGGAACGAGCGCTGTCTTAGGGGAATACAAAGTTATTTGCGCTCTTGTGCAATTTCCGGAAAAAACCATTTATTAAAACGCTGTCTCAATTTGATAATCTCTTTAACCAAATTGGCTACACAGGCAACGGTACTGGCAGTGTTCGCGATTTCTTTAAAGAAGCCTCATATAATCAATTTGATTTGGAAATATCATTATTTGGTATTTACACTGCACCAAACAGCGAAGCCTATTATGCAGGAAACGACGGTACACAAAATTGTCCGCAACTTGCCAGATGGTTAGCGCAGCAAGTAGATGCAGAGGGTGCAAATTTCTCAGAACATACTAATGGAACCAACAAAGTAAATTTCCATATTATTTTTGCCGGCAGATGCCAAGCGTCCGGTGGGGGATATGGAACAATCTGGTCTCATAAATGGCAGTTTTCACCGTCTGTATGTCAAGGGAACAAATGTATAAGCGAATACTCCTGTTCTCCCGAACTCAAATATGGCACACAAATTTCAGATATTGGGACACCATGCCATGAAATGACCCATCTATTCGGTGCTGCCGATTTCTACGATACTAACTATGGCACCGGAGGGCAGTATGAAGGTACCGGTATTTGGGATTTGATGGCTGAGGGTAGTTATAACGGTAATTCTGAACGACCTGCACACCCCAATATGTATGTAAAAATACAGTTCGGCTGGGCAACTCCCACAATTTTAAATACCCCGACAACCATAACCGATATGCCAAATTCTGCCGAAAATCCGGTGGCATACCGAATCAATACTACTACAAATAATGAGTA
Source organism: Bacteroidales bacterium (assembly GCA_031286285.1). Taxonomy (GTDB): domain Bacteria; phylum Bacteroidota; class Bacteroidia; order Bacteroidales; family WCHB1-69; genus WRNX01. The sequence continues at coordinate 6,604 of JAITUN010000152.1, forward strand.
CTATTTGATAGAAAATCGCCAAAAAATTAAATTTGACGCCTCTGTTCCCGGAAACGGATTGATCATTTATCATGTCCATAGTAATGTGGGGTCAAATTGTATCAATTGTACACACCCACAAAGAATGTATCCCGTTTGTGCAAGCAGAACTACACAAATGCCGGCAAATTCACCCTCCAGTTACGGAAATATCAACAGCGCGGGATGCCCATTCCCGGGAACAAGTAATAAAACCGCTTTTACCGATGACTCAACTCCGGCTATGAAATCGTGGGCAAATGCAAATACCAATAAGCCTATTACCAACATTACTCATAATACATCAACCGGATTGATTAGCTTTGATTTTATGGGCGGCGGCTCAGCAACATCCTATACTATTACGGCTACTTGCGGTCCAAACGGCTCTATAACCCCGGCAGGTGAAACCACCGTTTATCAAGGCGGTTCACAAGAATATACGATTACTCCAAATGCTCATTACGACAGAACTACTGTCTTAATAAACGGAACAAACAATACCGGCGCCGTAAATACCGGAATATATACCTTTACTAATGTTAATTCTAATCAAACTATTGAAGCAAATTTTGCTCCAAAAACCTATACGGTAACTTTTAATTCAAATAGTGGTTCAGGAACTATGGAGAAACAAAACTTTATTTATGGCGTAATGCAGACTATTAATCCAAACAGTTTTACTAATTCGGGGTATCTGTTTAAAAATTGGAATACTCAAGCTAATGGCAATGGAACAAGTTATAACGACCAGCAAAATATTTCTATTTCAGGTAATATTACTTTGTATGCACAATGGGAAATAATTCCACCCAAAGAGTTTGTTATTACATCAACCGCTACTCAGGGCGGTGAAATTTCTCCACTCGGAGCAATAACAGTTTTGGAAAACGAATCACAACTCTTTACTATTACACCGGATGACGGTTATGTGATTATTGATGTTTTAGTGGATGATTTAAGTGTAGGCGCAAATTCTGAGTACTTGTTTGAAAATGTTGAAGCTGAACATACTATTCATGCTATCTTTGATGTGAACGGAATTGCAGATGAACAAACAAACAATCACTTTGCCGTTCAAGTCATTCCCAATCCTGCCCATCATTTTATTGAATTAAGAATTAGAAACCACGAATCAGATATGAATTTAGTTGAATTTTATAACATTTTCGGGCAGGTGGTAAAAAGTATTCAGCTAGAAAGTGTAGTTTCTCAGAAGATTGATATTTCAGATCTTCATTCGGGTATTTATGTGATAAAAGTAGGGAACAAAATGGTGAAGTTGGTGGTGCAATAGCCATATTCAGATGAATTTAAACTCTTTAGAATAAGTTTTAGTAAAACATGAAATTAACCTGTATAGGTGCTTCAGGAAATGAAGTAACAGGAAGCAAGTTTCTGTTAACCACAAAAGAAAACAAGAAGATCTTAATTGATTGTGGGATGTATCAAGGTAAGGGATTGGAAACAGATGCCATGAACAGAGATTTAGGCTTTGTGCCGGCAGAAATAGATTTCATTCTTCTATCTCATGCGCACATAGACCATTCGGGTTTAATCCCTTACGTCTTTAAAAATGGTTTCAAAGGAAAAGTGTTTTGTACGCCGGCTACAAGAGATTTGTGTGCTATTATGCTTCCCGACTCAGGGAAGATTCAGGAATTTGATACTAAGCAGTTTAATAAGAAACGTGCGCTACAAAAACTCCCTCCGGTGGAACCTGTTTATACTATGCAAGATGCAGCAGCTTGTTTGGGACAGTTTATCAGCGTCCCATATCATTTGAATTTCTCATTGACTCCTGCTTTTTCTTTCTCATTTTACAACTCAGGACACATTCTTGGAGGAGCTTCTATCTATATTTCCTTTTCGGAAAATGATGAAACAAAGACTTTGCTTTATACTGGAGATGTAGGGCGTTATAACAAACGCATTTTACCCGACCCTTGTGTGTTGCCCAAAGCCGATTATATTATGTGTGAATCGACATACGGAAATAGACTACACGAATCTATTGAGGATGCTGAACAAGAACTTATGCTGATTGTGTTGGATGCTTGCGCCAAAAGAAAAGGAAAACTCATCATACCCTCTTTTGCTATTGGAAGAACACAAGAGATTGTTTACGCACTACATCGACTAAAAAATGGAGGGAATTTGCCAAGCATTGACATCTTTGTGGATAGCCCGTTAGCTGTTTCCGCTACCGGTATTTTTAGACTGCATGCGGACAGTTTTAACGAAGAGATGCAACAATTCGTTCTTTCAAATCCTGACCCTTTTGGATTTGAGAACCTGCATTATATAAGAACAATTGAAGATTCAAAGAGGTTGAATACTTACAATCGTCCTTGTATTATCATTTCTGCTTCAGGGATGATGGAAGCAGGACGTGTAAAGCATCACCTGGCTAACAATATTGATAATGGACGCACTACAATCCTTTCGGTAGGCTATTGCGCACCCACAACCTTAGGGGCAAAAATTATGCGTGGCGACAAAGAAGTCTCCATTTTTGGTGTTAAATATAAAGTTCGGGCGCATTTAAAGAGTATCCAGTCTTATTCAGGCCATGCAGACTATAAAGAGTTACTCCATTATTTAAACTCTCAAAGTCCTGAAACTGTAAGAACGTTTTTTATTATACATGGAGAAGATGAAGCACGAACTGACTTTGCTTCTCGGTTGGCAGCTGTTGGGTTTATGAATACTGTTATTCCGAAGTTTAAAGAAGAGTTTGAAATTTAAATCAAATAAAAGAATACAGATAGAAGTTTACTTAAATAATATATTCTGTCAAAATCTGCGAAAATTTGCAGACTTTTACTATTTTCGCCCCCAAAAATAATTAACTAAAATATGTTTTATGCAAAAGAAAGGTAACAAGTATGGCACGCATCGCGTAATTGAGCCAAAAGGAGTTTTGCCACAACCGGCAAATAAAATTGATAATAATATGGACGAAATTTGGGATAATGAAATTCTGATTGATGTAAAAACATTGAATGTGGATTCGGCGTCTTTCACAGATATTAAAGCACGAGCCGGAGGTGACCACGAAAAGATTAAAGAAACCATGTTTGACATAGTTGCAAAGCAGGGGAAACATCGTAATCCATGGACAGGATCAGGTGGAATGCTTCTAGGAGTAGTTGAAAAAATTGGGGATGCCTTAAAAGGTAAAATAAATCTAAAAGAAGGAGATAAAATAGCAACTCTAGTTTCATTATCTTTAACTCCGTTGAGGATTGACAAAATATTGGAGATTAGAGATCAAGTTGACCAAGTGGATATTGAAGGGAAAGCAATTTTGTTTGAAAGTGGAATTTATGCCAAAATCCCTGATGATATGCCTGAAAAGTTGGCTTTATCGGCATTGGATGTTGCAGGCGCTCCTGCACAAACTGCAAAACTGTGCAAACCCGGTGATATTGTGCTAATTATAGGAGCAGGAGGTAAATCCGGAATGCTCTGTTGTTATGAAGCTAAGAAGAGGGTCGGTGTTACCGGAAAAGTAATCGGGATGTGCCATAGCCAAAAATCTACAGAAAGATTGCAAAAGTTGGGATTCTGTGATATTGTCTTTGCCGGAAATGCACACGACCCTGTTGCTATGTTGGAGAAAATCAGTGAACTCACAAACGGAGAAATGGCAGATATTACTATTAATAATGTTAACGTCCCAGATACAGAAATGACCGCCATTTTGTGCACAAAAGAGACTGGAACTGTGTATTTCTTCTCCATGGCAACAAACTTTACAAAAGCAGCACTTGGAGCAGAAGGGGTAGGAAGCGACGTTACAATGATTGTCGGAAATGGTTATACAAAAGGACATGCAGAAATAACACTCCAATTACTTCGAGAAAGCAAAGAGTTGAGGGATATTTTTACTGAATTATACGCTTAGCATAACTGCCATATTCTGTTTTACTCATCACCAATCTTTCTCCTGCTTACCTTGCCCTCCTCTCTTCATCTCCTCCTCAGCTACTTTCTTTTGAGTTTGACGCTCGTTTTGTTGTAAAGCATCTAACTGACGTTTATCTTGTTGTTGCTGTTGCTGCTGTTGCTGCTGTTGCTGTTGCTGCTGTTCTTTATCTTTGTCCTTTTCTTTATTGTTTTGTTGTTGTTGTTGTTGTTGTTGTTGTTGTTGTTGTTGTTGTTGTTGTTGTTGTTGTTGTTGTTGTTGTTGTTGTTGTTGTTGTTGGTCCTGATCTTTTTGGTTATCCTTATTGTCTTTTTTGTCCTGATTTTGCTGTTGCTGTTGCTGTTGTTCCTGCTGTTGCTGTATTAATTTTTGTCGCGCATATTCTAAATTGTACTTTGTTTCCCTATCATTAGGTGCCAATTTCAACGCATTTTTGTAAGCCTCAATACTTTCTTTGTATTTTTCCTGCTTAAGCAAAGAGTTTCCGTAGTTATGAAATGCCTTAGCACGTAGAGATTTATCATTCTCTTTTTGTTCTGCAATATATTTGAAAGAATTTCCTGCATCTTCATATTTTTCTTGACGATATAAACTATTTCCCAAGTTATAGTTAGCCATAGGAAAATTCTTAGTGGCAGCCATCCCTTTTCGGTAAGATATTTCAGCCTCCTGATACAATCTTGAAGCTTCCTTAAATTTTTCATTTGCTAATCGGGAATTAATTTCTCCTCCTTTTTCAATTAATTGCATTGCTTCTGAGCGTACTTTTTCTGCTTGCTGATAGGCGCTGTTTCCTTTACGAACATAAGCAAGTTCATCTATCGTTTGGGCATACAAAAAAACAAAACTAAAAAATGAAAGAGAAATGAAGACAATTCGTTTCATTGTAATTGTTATTGGATTATAAATATTGTTGTTGGCTTCTGCCAATGGCTAAAAATTGGTAAAGTAACGAAATTTATTGTAAGAAAGTATACATGAAATAAAGCTAACATATATTTTTTTCTTCAAAGAAGAGTATGAAATAGTTTTTTTAATTTGTCATGATGAATTACTTTTTTTAAAAAAACTATATTTTCGCCCCTCTTTTTGAAAAACAGAATTTATGCCACTTGAAAATATTAGGAATATAGGGATTATGGCGCATATTGATGCGGGGAAAACGACTACCACCGAGCGTATTCTGTATTATACCGGAAAAAATTACAAGATTGGTGAAGTGGATGAAGGCACCGCAACGATGGACTGGATGGTTCAAGAGCAGGAGCGCGGCATTACAATTACCAGTGCAGCTACTACAGTGTATTGGAACCATCTTTCAGGAGAGTATAAAATAAACATCATTGACACGCCCGGACATGTGGATTTTACTGTGGAGGTGGAACGTTCGTTACGTATATTGGATGGAGCGGTGGCTATTTTCTGCGCAGTGGGAAGTGTTGAACCCCAATCGGAAACTGTGTGGCGACAAGCCAATAAATACCACGTTCCCAGGATTTGCTATGTGAATAAGATGGACCGCTCAGGCGCCAACTTTTTCAATGTTTTAGGCGACATTAAAGAGAAACTGAAAGCGCATCCGCTTGCTATTCAAATACCCTTAGGTGCAGAAGAGCTTTTTTTCGGAATTGTGGACCTTATTGAAATGAAAGCCTACGAATGGGAGGAGGAGGAGCAAGGGACTCACTATTACGAAATCCCAATACCTGAAGATATGAAAGAGGAGGTGACCGAATATCGCAAACTTTTACTGGAAACCTTAGCAGAATTGGATGAAAAACTCATGGTCAAATATTTTGAAGAACAGGATTCTATAACACCACAAGATTTGATTCCTATTCTTCGCAAAGCCACTATTGAACAGAAGTTGTGCCCCGTTTTGTGCGGTTCCTCATTCAAAAACAAAGGAGTGCAACGCCTTATAGATGCAGTAGTAATGTTTTTGCCTTCACCATTAGAACTGCACGCTGTGGACGGAATTAACCCCAAAACAGAGAAAACCGAAAAACGAAATATGGATGAAAAAGAACCATTTGCTGCACTGGCGTTCAAAATTGCAACCGACCCCTTTGTTGGTAAACTCACTTTCATTAAAGTGTATTCCGGAAAACTCATTGTGGGGGAAACTGTGTATAATGTGAGTACTGAAAAACGAGAGCGGGTGAATAAGATTTTAGAAATGCACTCTAATAAACAAACACAATTGGAATCGGTAGCAGCAGGAAACATTGTGGCATTAGTAGGAATGAAAGAGATTAAAACCGGTGATACGCTTTGCGATGAAAAAAATCCGATTTCGTTAGAAAATATCATTTTCCCAGAACCTGTTATTCAAATTGCCATAGAACCAAAAACTAAAGATGATGATGATAAATTGATGACTTCCTTGGCTAAACTTTCGGAGGAGGACCCCACTTTTAGAGTGCGGCAGGATGAGGAATCAGGACAACTGCTCATTAGCGGCATGGGAGAACTCCATTTGGATATCATCTTAGACCGGCTGAAACGTGAGTTTAACGTACAGTGCAATAACGGAAAGCCGAGAGTGGCATACAAAGAAGCAATATTGGAAGAAATATTACATACAGAAACGTACAAAAGACAAACTGGCGGAAAAGGATCTTATGCTTCTATGAAATTTGTGCTTTTGCCCACAAAATTGAATAGTAAAGGCTTTTATTTAGACGATCAGACAAAAGGAGCTGTCATTCCAAAAGAATTTGTTATGGGAATCAAAAAAGGATTCAAAGTGGCAATGCTAAATGGAAGATACGGTTTTGCATTAGAATCGTTGCATGTGATTCTGTTAGACGGAAATACACATTCTGTTGACTCAGATGCTCTCTCGTTTGAGATTTGCGCAAAAATAGGTTTCAGAGAAGCAATACGAAATGCAAATGTGTGTATTCTTGAGCCAATTATGAAAGTGGAAGTGCATACCCCAGATGAATATATGGGAAATGTTTCCGCAGACCTGAACCGGAGAAGAGCTGTAGTGGAACAAGTAGATGCCAAAATCGGTTATCAAGTGATTAAGGTACAAGTTCCCCTATCTGAAATGTTTGGCTATGTTACAGGATTGCGCTCTATCAGTTCGGGAAGAGCCACTTACAGTATGGAGTTTTTGCGCTATGCCCGCGTTCCTGCTGATATTGAAAAAGATATCCTGAAAAAAGGAAGATTTGCTCTGCTGTAAAAAGAGCGTTAATAAATAATCATGAACATCACGATAGATAAAAATTCGGGGTTTTGTTTTGGAGTAATTCATGCCATTAAAACCGCCGAAGAGTATCTGAAACAAAACAATAGTCTGTATTGTTTGGGAGATATTGTGCACAACAACGAAGAACTAAACCGACTCGCCGGTTTGGGGTTAAAGATAATTACGCCGAAACAGTTCGAAAAACTATATAATACAACTGTGTTAATCAGGGCGCATGGAGAGCCACCTGCCACATATCAAATTGCTAAAAATAACAATATTACCCTCATTGATGCCACCTGTCAAGTGGTGGCTCAACTTCAAAAAAAAATTAAAACCGAGGTTGAAAAGCATCCCGCTTCTCAAATCCTTATTGTTGGAAAAGCAGGACACGCAGAGGTTGAAGGATTGTTAGGACAGACCGAACAAAACGGGAAGGTTATCTCTTCAATCCATGATTTAGAAAATATTGATTATTCAAAACCTGCTAAACTTTACGCACAAACAACTCAAAGCGCAGAAAAATACAATGAAATTGCAGAAAAAATTTGCGAAAACTACAAAGCCAAAGGAAATGAAAAAGCAATAGAGATTCACAATACCATTTGTAAACGTGTGAGAAACAGAGAAAACCAAATAAGAGATTTCGCCTCTAAATTTGATGCTGTTCTTTTTGTCTCAGATCAAAAAAGCTCAAACGGACTATTCCTTTACGAGGTTTGTAATAAGAGAAATAGAAACACTTTTTTTATCTCTTCTGTTGAACAGTTATCAGATATTGATTTTGAAAACTACAGTACTATAGGAATTTGCGGAGCAACTTCTACGCCCATTTGGTTGATGGAGAAGATTGGAAAAGAGGTTGGTGAGGACTAGTAGATAGAAAATGATAAGATTTTCACAGAAATAAAAAAAATCATTGGAATCAGTGCAAATTATGGCTTTTTTTTGTTTCTTTGCCAACCAATTAAAAAACTATGCTTACTACCATTTGGCTTGTAATTATTTTGATAGCTCTTATCCTTGCAATAATACTCTTTTTCCGGTTTAATACTTGGAAACCATTAATGTTAGAAACAGAAATAGATAGCAAAATGAATGTGCCGGACAAAAATTTAACAGTCGGAATGGAAGGAAAAGCAATATCAAGATTGGCACCCGCCGGGAAAGCAGTTTTTGAAAACAGTACCGAAGAGGTGTTCTCACAACAAGATTTTATTGATGAAAATCAGCAGGTTATCATCACCAAAATAGAAGGAAGTAAAATTATTGTCAAATTAAAAAAATAACATTATGCTGGATCCCAATGTAGCCCTATTTTTAACCATAGCCGGTATTATTATACTGCTAATCTTGTTTTTATGGTTAGTTCCGCTTGGCTTATGGTTTAATGCACTGCTGAACGGCGTGCGCGTTTCTCTCATCCAATTAATCTTAATGCGCTGGCGTAGAGTGCCGCCCGGTACTATTGTCAATGCAATGATTACCGGTACTAAAGCCGGTATTAAACTCAATCGCGACCAGTTGGAAGCGCACTTCCTTGCCGGTGGGCACGTGTTTCCTGTTGTAAATGCTTTAATTTCAGCCGACAAAGCCAATATCAGTCTCGATTTTAAAGCGGCAACTGCCATTGACTTGGCAGGTCGTAATATTTTAGAAGCGATCCAAACCTCCGTAATTCCCAAAGTGATAGACACACCACCCGTATCTGCTGTGGCTAAAGATGGGATTCAATTGATTGCCAAAGCGCGCGTTACGGTGCGTACCAACATCAAACAGTTGGTGGGAGGCGCCGGCGAAGAGACCATCGTGGCAAGGGTAG
>JAITUN010000196.1 GCA_031286285.1 Bacteroidales bacterium
AAAATAATAAAAAAAAAAAAAAAAAAAAAAAAAACTACAAAATTGTGTAGGCATATTAAAAAAAATCTATTTATTTGCCGAAATTATCATTTCCATGGAGAATCTTACCCAAAAAAAAAAAAAAAGTAGTTATTAGGATTATACAAGCTATAAGATGATTAAATATTTTTTTTTAACACAGAGATACAAAAAACACAGAGTTTCACAGAAAGAAATTCAAAGTAAAACCTTGATTTTTAATTTTTAAACTTATTATATGATCGACGACAAAAAAATTATCTTCTCTATGGTGAATGTAGGTAAAACCTATCCGCCTCAAAAACAAGTATTAAAAAACATCTATCTCTCGTTTTATTACGGAGCAAAAATCGGTGTACTTGGGCTGAACGGCTCCGGAAAATCTTCTCTGCTCAAAATTATTGCCGGCGTGGATAAATCTTACCAAGGAGAAGTAGTTTTCTCGCCCGGTTATTCTGTGGGCTACTTGGAACAAGAACCAGAAATGGAAGAAACTCTGACCGTAATTGACGTGGTAAAACAAGGTGTGCAGAAAGTAGTGGATATTCTTGCCGAGTACGACGCTGTAAATATGAAGTTTATGGAAGAGATGAGCGACGACGAGATGACAAAACTGATTGAACGGCAAGGAGAATTAACAGAACTGATTGAACAATACGATGCCTGGGAATTGGACAACAAGTTGGAACGCGCTATGGACGCTTTGCGTTGCCCCGATCCTGACACCTCTGTTAAAAACTTGTCGGGTGGAGAACGCCGCCGCGTGGCATTGTGCCGTCTCCTGCTTTCAGAACCGGATATTTTGCTGTTGGATGAGCCTACCAACCACTTAGATGCCGAATCGGTGGAGTGGTTAGAGATGCACCTGAAACAGTACAAAGGCACAGTAATAGCCGTTACCCACGACCGTTACTTCTTGGACAACGTTGCCGGCTGGATTTTGGAATTAGACAGAGGAGAGGGAATCCCATGGCAAGGTAACTACTCTTCGTGGTTGGAACAGAAAACACAAAGGTTAGCACAGGAAGAGAAACAGGAATCGAAACGGATGAAAACATTAGAACGAGAGTTGGAATGGGTGCGCATGTCGCCTAAAGCGAGACAATCGAAAGGAAAAGCCCGTTTGAATGCTTACGATAGATTGCTTAACGAAGATGTGAAAGAGCGCGAAGAAAAATTACAAATCTACATTCCCAACGGACCTCGTTTGGGAACAAATGTTATTGATGCCGTGAAAGTTTCAAAAGCATTCGGCGAGAAGTTGTTGTTTGATGATTTAAACTTCTCTCTTCCGCCAAACGGAATTGTGGGGATTATTGGACCCAACGGCGCAGGGAAAACAACACTCTTCCGTTTAATAATGAAAATGGAACAACCTGATGCCGGCGTTTTTAAGATGGGAGAAACGGTGAAAGTGGGCTATGTGGACCAGCAACACGTGGAGATTGACCCCGAGAAAACTGTGTGGGAAGTGGTTTCGGAAGGAAACGAACAGATGATGATGGGAGGACGCCTCATCAACTCGCGTGCCTATATTTCACGTTTCAATTTTGGAGGAATAGAACAAAACAAGAAATCGGGCGTACTCTCCGGCGGAGAACGAAATCGATTACATTTGGCACTTACTCTCAAATCGGAAGCAAATGTATTGTTGTTGGACGAACCGACCAACGATATTGACGTGAATACCTTACGCGCACTGGAAGAGGGGTTGGAAAACTTCGCCGGTTGCGCAGTTATTATCTCCCACGACCGCTGGTTTTTAGACAGAGTTTGCACCCACATTCTTGCATTTGAAGGCGATTCGCAAGTCTATTTCTTTGAGGGAAATTACACCGACTACGAAGAAAACAAAAAGAAGCGGATAGGGTATATTGAACCGAAGCGAATTAGGTATAAGAAATTGATTAAGTAATTAGTTCCACCCTTTGATTTTGTAGTACGCCAAAGCCGTGTATTCACGGAAACAATCGATCTCTAACTTCAAATAGTTCCAAAAAGTATAGCGCAGGTTGGTACTCTCTACTAAGGGAACAATCTCATTTCCCTCCAATTTTTTTCCTAATAAAGATAAATCAAAATCCACGGTAGCTTCAAAAGCTCCTTTGCCGCATACAGAAGTAAATCCGAGTTTAGTAAAACATTTAACTGTTCTTTTCAAATATTCAGGAGAAGTAATTACAAGCAAACTTTGATGAAGCAGTTCCGGTTTTGTATTTTTTAATTGTAGTATTTGCGAGTGAGTATTACTCCCTTCCGTAATAAATGTAATTTTTTCAGAATGAATGCCTTTAGCAATCAATTCTTTTTCCATTTCCTTTTGGCAAAGAGAATCTTTTGGGTGTAAAATGACTATTTCGGTATTGGATTGTGCATATTTCGCCGTATAATGCAGGCGCATTAAATTTCCTTGCGAAGGCATCCCCGCACCGCCCAGCATAACAATATAGTGTGGGTGAAAAGAGTTTTTCAGGCAATTTGAATCTGTACCCAAATGATAATACATATAAAATGGCGCCGGTGTTAATGCTAAAATAATTATCAGGAATAACAGACAACCACCCGAAATAAATATTACCTTTAATGTTTGTAGAATTGTATTGAAGAAACTTTTCTTTTTCTTTTTCATATAAAATTCTTATATTTAGTTATTTAGTAAAAATAAAAAATTTTTGCAATAATAATAAAAATTGGCAATTAAGAATATTTTTGCAGCGAATTATTGTTTATGTTATACCTCCCATTATTTCAATCTTATCTCCGTTTAGAAAAATCGCTTTCTGTAAAAACACTAGAAGCATATTTGCATGATGTGAAAAAATTTGCCTGTTTTCTTTCACAAAATGATGAAAAAATAGATGAACAACTATTGAAAAATGCTTCGTTACAGGATTTTCAAGATTATTTGCATCAACTATATAAAGATAAAGTGAAAGCTACTTCTCAAGCCCGTGCAGTCTCCTCATTAAAAGCATTTTATCGTTTTTTACTCTCAGAGAAAATCCTTAAAAACGATCCTACTGAATTATTGGAAGCACCGAAAATTGGGAGAACTTTACCGGATGTTCTATCGGTATATGAAATTGACTCCATCGTTGCAGCCATAGATCTCAGTACTCCCGAAGGACACCGCAACAAGGCAATTATTGAGGTATTATACGGCTGTGGACTGCGTGTAAGCGAACTCATTAACCTGAAATTATCCCAACTGTTTTTCAATGATAATTTTATTAGAATCATAGGAAAAGGGGACAAAGAGCGTTTAGCGCCGATTGGAACAACCGCGCAAAAAGCTGTGATGCACTATATTGAAGGTGTTCGTTCAAAATTAAAAATAAAGAAAGGGATGGAGGATATTCTTTTTTTGAATCGCCGTGGAAGCAAACTCACACGTGAAATGGTTTTTATTATAGTAAAAGAGGTGGGGCTACTTGCCGGCATTCAAAAAACGATCAGTCCGCACACTTTTCGTCACTCTTTTGCCACCCATTTGATTGAAGGGGGCGCCGACCTGCGCGCCGTGCAAGAGATGTTAGGACATGCCAGCATTACCACCACTGAGATTTATACACACTTGGATAAGGATTACATTAGAAGCACTATGGCACAGTTTCACCCAAGATATTGATAAATATTAATAAGAAAAAAAGGGTTAAGAAAAAAAAATGAATTTTAAAAAAATTAAATTTTTTATAGATTTTTGCCGAAAACTAAAATAATGACTTTCGAAGCGCTCCTTGAAAAATTTCGTTCTCTATATATCGAAGATTCAATTAACTATGAATTGATGAGCGAAATCTTAATCTCCCACCATTCTACAGCTATTGAGGGTTCAACGTTGAGTGAGGAGGAGTCACGCTTGTTGATTATTGAAGGCTTAACGGCTAAAGGGAAGCCGATTACTCACCATTTGATGGTGCAAGACCATTATAACGCTCTTGTTGAAATAGTGGAACTGTCTAAAAACAAGCATGAAATAAATCCTGGATTGATTCAAAACATTAATGCTAATGTGATGAAGAATACAGGATGCGTCATCAATACCGCTTTGGGCAGTTTTGATTCCTCAAAAGGAGAGTGGAGAAAAGTAAATGTTCATGCCGGAACACGTACTTTTGTCAGCTACCAAAAGGTTGAATCTTTGGTAAAGATTTTATGTGATGATCTTCAAGATAGAATAGTTAATCTTAAAACTGTGATTGATATTTACGATTTGGCTTTCAATGCACATTACAGTTTGGTTTCCATACATCCGTTTGCCGATGGAAACGGTAGAACATCAAGACTTTTAATGAATTACATTTTAGCATACCATAAAATGCCCTTAGCTATTGTTTTTAAAGAAGAAAGATTAGATTACATTAACGCCCTTGAAGAATCAAGAAAACAAGAGACTACAGAGCCGTTTAAACTATTTATGTATGACCAGCAGAGAAAATATTTACAACAAGAGATTGACAAAACACTTCAACAAGATTATATTTTTATAAAATAGTAAAAACATAAACATATTTCCTTATGAATAATTCAAAATTCAAAATTCAAAATTCAAAATTTCTTCTCCTCTTTTCCGCTTTCTGCTTTCTGCTTTCTCCTTTTTTCCTTTCTGCTCAACATTTCGAAACCTATTTTGAAAACAAAACTTTACGTTTAGATTACCTGCATATTGGCAATGCGCAAGGAGAAAAAATAGAGCCTGTTACATTTTGGCAAGGGGGCATTTGGAGTGGAACCCGCGAACAATTAATTGAACCCGAGCGCTTGGGCGAAATGGTACTCACTGTGAAAGACGCACAAACGAATGATGTTATTTTTACCCGAAGTTATTCTACTCTTTTTGGAGAGTTCGTTACCACCGAAAGAGCAGAAACTGAAGAGGGAAAATTTGAAGAGTGTGTGCTAATTCCTTATCCTAAAATGCCTGTAAAATACGAGTTTACGGTATTTTGCAGACATAATAATCCCACTTTCCTATATGAAGGTGAATTTAACCCAAAAACAACCCCTCAAAAACCATTCGTTAAAGAATATAATGTAATAGATTTACATATCGGCGGAACAGCAGAAAACTGTTTGGATATTTTGTTCATTCCCGATGGATATTCCAAAAAAAACAAGAAAAAGTTGCAAAAAGATATGAAAATCTTTGCCGATTATATCCTCAACTGTTCTCCTTTTTATGAAAATAAAGACAAGATAAACATCAGAGCCATTGAAGGGTACTCCAAAGAATCGGGCATTACCAATCCAAACGCTAATGTTTTTAAAAACACTTTAATTAACAGTAGTTACAACACTATTGATGTGGACCGATACTTGATGTGCCTGAATGTGTGGAAGATGAATGAAGTTGCAGATGATGCGCCCTATGATGCCATTTTAATTATTTGTAACTCAACCAAATATGGTGGCGGTGGAATCTATAATTTTTACGCGACAGTAAATTCAGATTGCCAGTTCAGCGATTATGTAACAGTTCACGAATTGGGACACTCTATTGCAGGGCTTGGCGATGAATATTTTACCTCCGAAGTATCCGTGCGCGACTTTTATCCCGAAGGAGTGGAACCTGTTGAACCCAACTTGACAACGTTGGTTGAGTTTGAAAAAAAATGGAAACTTCTGCTTCAAGATGTGCCAGTCCCAACACCCGATACTGATGAGTATAACAATGTAATAGGTGTTTTTGAAGGCGGCGGCTATGTTGCCAAAGGCGTTTTTCGCCCATGGCGAGCCTGCACCATGAAGGAAAAAATTTACAACGGTTTCTGTCCCGTTTGTAAAGAGGCATTTGGAAAAGTGTTTGAGTATTATGGGAGTAGTGAGTAGTGAGTAGTGAGTAGTGAGTAAGTTGTAATATTAAGTAATTATAAGAATATTGAGATCCTTAACCATTAACCACTATATGAAACCGCTTGCCGAAACATTACGCCCTCAAAATTTATCACAATATATTGGACAACAACACTTGGTTGGGGAGGGCGCTATTTTGCGTAATGCGATTGAGAACAATGCCCTGCACTCCATGATTTTGTGGGGTCCGCCCGGCGTGGGCAAAACCACTTTGGCATTGCTCATTGCACAACTTGTCAATGCACAGTTTCACATGCTCAGCGCTATAAACTCAGGTGTGAAAGATATTCGGGAGATTATTGACAAAGCCAAAGTTTCGGAAGAAAAAACTATTCTGTTTATTGATGAGATCCACAGATTTAGTAAATCGCAGCAAGATTCGCTGCTGGGCGCTGTAGAACAAGGAGTGGTTACCCTTATTGGCGCAACAACGGAAAATCCATCTTTTGAAGTTATTTCTCCGTTATTGTCTCGTTGTCAGGTGTATGTGTTAAAAACGCTGGAGATTGAGGATTTGAATCGTATTTTAGAAAATGCAAAACGCCACTTGGAAAAAGAATTAAAATGTAGTATTGAAATTGAAGAAACAGAAGCGCTGCTTCGCGTTTCGGGTGGCGATGCGCGAAAATTGTTGAACGCCATAGAATTGGTAGTGCAGTTTTCGAAACCGGAGTCAGAAAAAATCAAGATTACTGATGATATTGTAATGAAGTGTATCCAAAAAAACTTAGCGCTTTACGACAAAAAGGGGGAGAACCATTACGATATTATTTCGGCGTTCATCAAATCTATGCGCGGCTCAGATCCAAACGCAACGGTCTATTGGTTAGCACGAATGATTGAGGGGGGCGAAGACCCGCTCTTTATTGCCCGCCGAATGATTATCTTGGCTTCCGAAGATATTGGCAATGCCAACCCAAATGCTTTGCTGTTAGCAAACAGTTGCTTTCAAGCCGTACATCAAATCGGGATGCCCGAAGCGCGCATCATCTTGTCGCAAACGGCTATTTATTTGGCATCATCTCCCAAAAGCAACGCCTCTTATATGGCTATTGACGATGCTATTGCCTGGGTACACAAAACCGGCGACCTTCCCGTTCCTTTACACATACGAAACGCCCCAACAAAACTGATGAAAGATTTAGATTACCACAAAGGCTATAAATACGCCCATTCTTTTGAAAACAATTTTGTAAATCTGGAGTTTCTCCCGGAATCAATAAGCGGCAAGAAATTTTACGAACCGCAAAATAATCCCCGCGAAAACGAGATCAGAAATTATTTGAAGAAATGTTGGGAAAAGTATAAATATTAGCAGATGACCCGTCCTAAAAAAAGTTTACAGGTTATGAACATCTTCGGAAATCTTGGATTTGACTTCGCACTTATTATTAAAAGATTAATTATGGAAACATTACATAAATTAATTTTTCTTACCACTTGCCTATTGTTGTTTGCAGGCTGCAAGGAAAAAGAAGAAGTTCATGGAGGATGCGGAGGATGTATAATTTTTCCTTATACGGACATTGTAAAAAGTATTACAGATTCTTATTCTCTTGAAAACAAAAATTTTAGAGGAAAAGGTTTGTTTGAAATTATGGACACTTTGTTCACAGACTATCCCACAATATATTGTCCACCCCAAAAAATTGAATTTGAATTTAAATATTAAAAAAATGAATATAAAAAAAATATTAATTAGCCTCTTTTTTGGGTTAAGTTTTTTTTATACTATTTTTTTTCTTTACTCCTTGACAAATGCGTTTTTGTAATCTATATTTGCTCGACATAAGGGCGGTTACGTACCAAAACGCTCGCGCCGCAGGCGTGCAATGATGCATAACCGTATGCAAGCGTAGCGCAGCTTACGGTAAGGGCGATACGTAGGCAGCCTAAACCCCGCAGGGGTGAGATTATTATTTACTCCAATCTCTTTCATCTAATACCAATCCCATCTCTTTAAGAAATGCCACATATTCATCTCTAAATGTTTGTTTTTTATGATGTTCTCGCTGATTTATTATATAATTGATAATCATATCCTTATCTTTCAAACTATAGGTGAGTGCAGCATAACCTTCACTCCATGCAGAAAATTTTTCAAATCCCACGGTTCGTTTCAACATTTTACTGGAGTCTGCTTTTAAATCGCGCATAAAATCTGAAAGAGCAAGAGTGGGATGCAGTGATAATAAAATGTGAATATGATCTTCCATGCCGTTAATGCG
>JAITUN010000224.1 GCA_031286285.1 Bacteroidales bacterium
TTATATGCTCAAAATTCCACTTCGCCTCTTGTGCCGATTGGTTTGAATAAAAACATTAAATCTGAAAGATGCGATAAAATTATGAAAGATGGAAAACCTATCGGGTTTTATGACAAAGTATCCAAAACAACATTTAATCTTGCCGGTATTCCGGTTGAATCCGGATCGAAAGTCAAAAAAACGATTGTCAATGTTGTTATGAAAGAATCTGCCAAAGAGGATGTTGCCACAGTTACCCTAACAGTTGTAGGTGATCCTTGGGGAAATGGCACCGGAGTGCAACTGCTCTTGGATGAAGATGCTGAAATAGTAGATCATTTTGATGATTGGATGTGGAATGATGATGAACTGTTTTACAGCAACAGCGAATACAAAATTCCTGAAAATGCAAGTTATGATTTTAACAATCCCCATGTAATTCATGATGGTACAGGTTCAGTTGATATTCCGGGAGGAGTTTACGATTTCCTTTTTCTTAGACCCTGGCCCATGCTTGAATTAAATTTTATTCTCTATTGGGCTGGAACAGATGAATATGCAATGGGGGATGATTTTCTGTTTCTCGCGGGCTTTGAATATGTTTTTACAGTAGAAACTGCCGGTGAAGTTGCTTTTGAAACGCCGGAGGATATTAAAATGTCGGATATTATTCTTCCACAGCCTTCTTTAGAATTAACAGATCAGGAAATAATATCGGTTGTTCTTTACAATAATGGTATTGTGAACATTACAGGTGATATTGAGTTGGCTTATAAAGTAAATGGTGGAACAGAAGTAGTTGAAAATTACACTATTTCTGAATTGCTCCCCGGCGCTGAAATTACTTATACTTTTAACACTAAAGCCAATTTTTCTGCAGTAGGCTTTTATACTGTTGAAGCACGTGTAGAATATGAATCCGATTCAAATCCATATAACAATACGATTACCGGACAGACCAAAAAGTTGGAACTGATTGAACTACCGTTTGAAGATAAATTTGATACCCCAAGCAGCATGTTAAAATGGATAGTCGTTGATGGAAATAAAGATGGCGTTTCCTGGCAATATGATGATTGGTTTCTTACAGATGCAGACGGAGGAAAAGGTTGCTTACAGGTTTTGAGTCAATCGTATGGCGCAGATGAGTATTTAATCACTGACCCGATAGCTATTTCTGAACCAAGTTTATGTCATATCAGTTTTTATGCATACGGTTGGGGCGACTATGACTTTAAACTTCTTTACGGAACCACCCCCAATGTTGAAGAGATGGAACTGTTGGAAGTTCTTACTCTTGATGGCGATGATTGGGCAATCAATAATGTGGATTTTGAGTTAGAAACACCCGGAAATTACTTTTTTGCATTTCATTACTTTGGAACTAAGAGCGATAGCGGAGTAAATTTTGACAACTTTAAGATGGAAGCAGAGCCTCTAATTGGCATCCCTGAAAATCTGTTGAATGAAAAGCAACTCAGATTATATCCCAACCCCGTATCCGGTGTGCTTAATGTAGAGTTAAAAGAAAAGGTTATTGACAAAGTGGTGGTGTATAATATGCTGGGTAAGAATGTTCACACTGTTTCATTCGTTAATGATTCACTCTATAAATTAAATACAACAGATTTTGCTCCCGGAATCTATTTTATTTATGCCAAAACAGAAACGGAAATGGTTTTCTCGAAGTTTGTTGTTAAATAGAATTATGGGTTAATAAAGGATACTTTGCAGGTCAATTGCCACAACACTCTTATCGCGTTTTTCGTACAATATATTATCAATAATAAATGCGTTTGAAGAGAAAGCAACCTCTGCAATCTTTTTCCCATCATTATCAATAATCAATGTTTTTTGATGTTGAGCAATTAACTTATAATCTTTATATTCAAAATAAAATTTCCAAATTTTTCTATCTCCTATTGAATAGGTAGTATTGAGTGGGTTGTCGAAAAAATAAATATCATTTAGAGAGGTTTGGGCATGAATATCTCCTAAATCAAATTGATTAATATTCAAAAAATATCCATTTTTGTTTTCAATAAAAATATCATTACCCACAAAATTTGTCAACGCGCCAAAAGTCATTCTTGAAATTAAATTTTCAGCAATTTTGGTTCCGGTTTCTATGCTGTATTTACGAATTCCATTTTGAAATAAGAGATAAAGTTCATTATCAATAAGTTTGTAATCATAAATAGAACCACATTCATTATTTAATAATGAAAGATATTTCTGCTCGCCTGTTTGTTTGTCGAAAGCAGCAATAAAAGTTTCTCCAAACATCACTGGTCTCTCCATTTTAACTGCAAATCCCTTATTAACCATGTAAACCATAGTATCATCCATGAATAATAAAGAATTGCTTGTTAAATCTTTCATAAATGAGTTTTTCCATACAACCTCACCCGATTCTTTCTTTAATTTAACAATAGTATCTTTGAAAGCAAAGTAGATAAAATTGTTATCAATAAGCGCATTAGAAGCAATATCTCTGATTATATCATCTCCGGTTTGCAAAGGTGTATAAATAATGGGAATTACATACATCCCGCTTATCAATCCACCAATTATTCCTCCGATAATTCCACCTATAACTGCTCCTGCAATGGCACTATTATCGGGTTTAATAATGAGACCTGTTATTGCATGATAATCCCAACCTTTACCTGTTTTAATATTAATAGTATGTAATCCCGAAGCGACCACCATTAAAGTAGAATCATTCAGATAGAAATAGTCGTTCCAGCCCAATCCTCTATTAATGTTTCTTTTCCATAATATTTTACTTTTCAGCAGATCAACTCCAAAAAGATTATTGGTGTAGTATCCTTCTCCTGCGCTTAGATATTCATACGCGACACCTACATTGTATTTTGGATTGGCAAAGTATATATAATTTTTCACTGTCCAAAGAGTTTCACCGGTATGTGCATCCAACCCATAACCGTCGTTATATTCATTTAAAATCAATAGACTATCAAATTTAAGTAATTCGTGTACATCATAATCAATCGCTTTGCTCCATAATATTTTCTTATTTATTAAGTCATATTGTAAAATATTTCCTTTCTTTTTCAGTCCGGAAAAAAAATTGAAACCTCTAATTTGTACTGTTAAAAGTTTTGTTGTGGTGTCAACAAAATAATTCTCAATCCTATCGGGGAATCTATATTCAACTCCAACAATATCGGAACCATCTAAAGAGTTTTTTCCTAAGATGATTGGTTCTGAAACTATTTTCAATCCTTTTTTCTGACCAAATGCGGTAGCAGAGAAGAGCATTAAGGCACAAAGAGTGAATAAAAATAATGGTTTGTTTTTCATTGATTTATTGTTACGATTATTAATGATTAATGGTTGTTTATTTGCCGTTGGCTTCAGCCAACGGATTCAAAATTCCAATTTCAGTTGCCCCTTTACCTGAAATGTTTTCCGATGGTAAGGTGTTCTACCATACTTGAGTAATGCCTCTTGATGCGCTTGAGTGGGATACCCTTTGTTAGTTTTCCAGCCGTACATCGGAAATTCGACATCTAACTTATCCATAAAATCATCTCGAAAAGTTTTGGCAAGGATGGAGGCAGCAGCAATTGACAAGTATTTTCCATCTCCTTTCACAATGCATTGATGCGGTATTGCCGTTTCATTTATGAAACGGTTTCCGTCAATGAGCAACAATTCCGGTTGGATTTTCAATTGTTTTACAGCCAAATTCATTCCTCGAAATGAAGCGTTTAAAATGTTGATTTCGTCAATCACAGTTTCTGAAATAGAAACGACAGAATAAGCAATAGCGTCTTTTATGATGATTTCTCTCAACGCTTCCCGTTGTGCTTTGGTCAGTTGTTTAGAGTCGTTAAGTTGTTCATTTATATAATTGAAATGGAAAACAACGGCAGCAGCAAAAAGAGGACCGGAGAGACAGCCTCTGCCGGCTTCATCGCAACCGGCTTCTATTTTAGGATGTTGAGAAAAATGAGATTTTAATGCCATAAAGAAATTATTGCAAAAAAGGTTCTACATTGCCCCCAACAAAATAAAGACAATTGAAGCCACCACAAAATACCCGCCGTCAATTAATAGCAATGCCATAAATCGTTTTCGGTTTGGGGTTTTAAAGAGCAAACTCGCTTTCATCCAGCCGAAAGCAGCAAAGCCCACCAAAACGGCGAACCAAACATTGTATTTTACTAAAACAAAATACATAAAACCCAATAAACAGATAGAGAGCAATTGCATAAGCATGGGCAAAAATGCTTTTAGACTTGGTTTACAGGTACATTTTTCCCCTTTGGAGAGATCGGCGCCGCACGGACACTCATCATAGCGCACCGCCCAAAGCCACTTCTTTCCAAAAAGTTGGTTGTACCAAAAAAAACCGACAAAAAATACGGACAAAACGGCAACTATGTACCAAAGCCCAGAGATTGAGATTTCACAACAATTCATAATTTTCTAATTTTAAAGAATATATGGTTAATAATTAATAGTTAGTGGTTAAAGTATTATGATAGTAGATTTAATTCAAAATTCAAAATTGACTTTTCATTAGCTTTAGGATGTTGAGAAAAATGAGATATTAATGCCATAAAGCAATTAAGGTAATAATAGTAATAAAATCATTAATATACAATGGATTTTTTTCATAAGCTAAAATAGATAGATAGATAGATAGATGCACAAATAGATATCCTAAAATATCAGGATATGAAGAATTTGAAAGGAGAATGCAAGCCATGATCAGAACTGCTCTTGTGTTTAGAGTAATAATCCTGTTGCGTTGGAGTTGCACTTTAGCATCGCTTATCAATTTGAATTTTACAATAAAAAACAGATAAATAATCCCCAAACTAATCAAGGAGAACATCGTAAAGGATAGATTTTCAATAGGGTTGCTCATCACTCCCAAAATTTTAATCTGTTGAAAAGTTAATAACCATTCATCAAGGTTGTAGATAAAAAAATGGAATGAAAAGAAGTAAAAATAGAGTAATATAAATCCTAATAGTAAAATTCCTGTCTCTTTGATTCTAGAAAATTGATTAATAATGAGTGTTACAATTACTATCAAAAGCAAAATAATGCTACTTAAATCAAAGCAAGTAGCAAGCGCTATCAGAATCCCCGTCCAAAAAACATTGTTTTTTAATCTGATGGAAGTACCTGTCAGGTCAATGCAAATAATAATTAAAAAAAAGAATAGTGTAAAAAAGAAAGGAGAAATTATGGTTAATGATTTTGTTAACAATAGAATAGAGAGATAATAACAAACAGGTAAGAAAGAGTTTTTAGTAACATATTCATTTTTTTTGAAATAATATTGTAAAAATAAGATGTGAAAAAATAATACAGAAATGATAATACTTTTTCCTAAATATTTATATTGAAAGAAAATGCTGGCAAAGCATTTGAATAAATAAGGAGTCCCCTCAGGGTTTGCCACATTGGATTTTGTGATAATTGTGTAAACTGCAAAAGCAAATAAACCAATAAGTATTATCCATTGAAGAGCAATCTTCTTACTGAGCAATTTTAACATTCAATATTTTTCTGCGAAATAATATTTTTTTTCTGAAAGAATCCAATCTTATATTTTCTTTTCTATTTTTGTTGCCAATTAAAAGAAAAAATAAACAAATAATAATAAGAGTTTTATGAACGAAACAACCGCTGCAATTGTAACGGGAAGAGCGAATCCCGAATTGGCAAAAAAAATTGCTGATGATTTACATGTAAAATTATTGGAAGTAGAGATAGCCCAATTTAAAGATGGAGAAATTCAAGCCTATTATAATGAAACAATTAGAGGTAAATACGTTTTTATTATTCAACCTACATTCGGACCTGCTGAAAATTGGATAGAGTTATTGATTCTCATTGATGCAGCGAAGCGTGCTTCCGCCTATAAGATTATTGCTGTAATACCCTATTTTGGTTATGCGCGGCAAGACCGAAAGGATAGACCCCGCACTTCGATAGGCGCAAAGTTAATGGCAAATCTTTTGATAGCTGCCGGAGTAGATAGAGTGATTACTATGGATTTACACGCAGACCAGATTCAAGGCTTCTTTGAAATTCCTGTTGACCACATGTACTCTTCCAATGTTTTTTATCCTTATATTCAAAGTTTAAAATTGGATAATTTATGTATGGTTTCACCGGATACAGGTGGAACGAAAAGAGCATCTACTTATGCAAAAGCCTTGGATTGCGATTTGGCAATAGGTTTTAAACAACGCGAAAAACAGAACGAAGTCGCTAATTTACAGATTATTGGAGATGTGAGAGGAAAACACTGTATTATTGTGGATGATATTATTGATACCGGAGGTACTTTAATTAAAGCAGCCAGTAAATTAAAAGAAAATGGAGCTATATCTGTAATGGCGATGTGTACGCACGGGCTTCTATCAGGAAACGGTTTGCAAAACATCGAAAACTCTGTTATTGACAAACTTATTTTAACAGATACAATTCCGCTAAAACAAAAATCAAATAAAGTTGAGATAGTTACAGTAGCTCACTTATTTGCAGAAGTAATTAATAGTGTTTTAGTTAGAACTTCTATTTCATCACATTTTTTATTCAACTAAAATTTCTGTTAATCAAA
This sequence comes from Bacteroidales bacterium, assembly GCA_031286285.1. GTDB lineage: Bacteria > Bacteroidota > Bacteroidia > Bacteroidales > WCHB1-69 > WRNX01. Next base: position 6,593 of record JAITUN010000224.1, read on the forward strand.
AAACCGCCAATTAATACCCAAACTTATCAGAAAATCTTTTACAGGATAGTTTGGAGTTGTGTAATTTCTGTAATTGAGCACAGGAGCCAATAGATTACCAATACGGAAAAAGAAATTGATTCTATCAATCCTAAAAGTAACATTGGCGTCCATAAATACGAAATTACCTACCAATTGTGTGTTTTGAGAATAAAACTTATGTAAAACAGGCAAATAGGCATCGGCGTAATATGCTGTGTTATACATAATATCACTTCCAACTTGAATTTTCAGGCGCTTTTTAAAAAACTCAAAAATATAAAAAACAGCTATTTTTCCGGCAAAAAGTGGAACTTTAATAACATCTTTTGTACAATATTGTAAATTTAGATTTGCAGTTATACCTAAGTTTTTATATCGAAAAGGAATAAAAGTAGATACCTGCACCATATTCCCGTTATTTTTGTTTTGCATGGGTTTAAACTCTTCTGATAAAAATACATATTTATTTAAATAATAATAATTTACAGCAATGTTATATTTTTCGTAATTCCAAAAAACACTCAACTTTAATATATTTTGTTTTTGAAATAGTGTATCCCAAAGAAAATTATTGGTACTTATATATTGCATCATATATTCTGGGGTATGGTAATAATAATTAGCGCTCACTCCTACGAAATGTTCTTTTTCTCTGTTTATGGCACATGTTATTTCTGCATTAGCTGTGATATCGTTTTTTGAATAGCCATAAAAAGAGTAAAATATTTTTGCTTTAATATCCAATAATTTAAATAAACGGATGTGTGTTCTAGCAAACAAATAGAAAGAATTAAAGGTTGTGTCTGAGTTTTTTAAATCGGTGTAATCATGCAAGACCCCACCGGCTATATAAAAAAAATTGTTTTTGGAACTTATTACTTGATTAGGTGAAAAATTACTCCATTGTAATGCGTTTTTGAAAGTATGAAAACGCACGGAGTCATTAGTCACTTTTTCTGAATAATAAGCTCCATGATAAGGGTATTGCATAGAATCAAATTCATCGTGATAAATCATTGTGGTTTGTGTAAACTGAAAATCGTATGAAAAAGTGCCGAAATATTTTTTCTTTTTGTTTTTCAAATTTACATAAGTTTGAATGCCTAAATCGTGAGTGGTAATTTTTGAATTAGCATTTGGAGTAATAACTTCGTAACCTGCATTACTTTGAGCAGTTCTACTCTGATAGGATTGGATCTCTAATAAACCTCCATTTTCAAAATTATTTAAAAAGTTAATAATGTAACTAGCTTTCATTCCAAAAATTGAAGAGGGTAATTCATAATGTATTAGAAAGTCGCCACATAGATTACGTACAGTTTGATGTACAAAGGTTCCCTCATTCACCGAAGAGGAAATATTAGCAACCACATTAACTCCTTTCATGTTTTTTGCAAATACTGCAAATATTTCATTCTCTTTAGGAAAACTGAGTGTATAAGCAACTCTTGAATAAGTGGTCTGAGGTATAAATAATAACAAGTCAGACTGTTTTTTAAAGTAGAGCGGGTAAGGGAGTGTTTGGTACAAAAAACCAGCTTCTTTATCATAATCAAATATTATAGATTGATGTGCTTGTCCACAAATGCCTAAATTTTGATGCAAAATATTCTCTTTTAAAATTGGATTGTAGAGATGTGTAGAAATCATACCGGTATCTATCTGTTTATACACTAAAGGTTCAAATCCATAAGTTCTATTTTGAGTGTAATAAGTAGGCAAATAATTGGGAGACATATCCATTACAGAATCAATTTCATGAGTAGCATGATATTGAGCAAACACAGGAGTGATGTTTGTAATTAATAAAAAAAGGGAAAAGAAATAATTTAAGATTCGCATTGGAGAAATTAGTAGATATATGGAAAAATTTTCCACCTGTTGAGTTGATTAAAACGTTCTCCAAAAAAATGAGAATAACGAAAGTACACGGCTTTAGCTCGAGGCACCAAATTGGCAAAAGCCCAACAGAAGAATACAAAACCGGCAAACGACCAAGTGAGGATAGCAAATCCCAACCATTCTAACAGTTCACCAAAATAATTGGAAGAGTTTATACGCTCAAAGAAAAACCCTTTGGGGAGGTAATAATTATTATCATCTTTCGATTTTCTTAATTGTCGTATTATTCTGTCGGAATGCAAATTTATTATCATTCCAAAAAAGAACACCACAATTCCAATAATAAATTGTGGCGACCAAAACCAATTAAGTTTATACATATCATCAGGGCAAACTATAAAAAGCCAGGAACCTTGCATGAATGCGTTACAAAAATTAAAAAATATCCCAAAAAAAACAACTGAAAGCGGCATTTTGCTATCTCCTTTCATGAGAATAGGGAACACAAAACTTCGTTGTCCGTAATGCAATAAAAATAATAAAAGGATAAATGAGGTGACAACATTAAAAGGCTTAATACCCATATAGAGCGATACTCCATAAATAATGAGAATTGCAATAAAGACGGGTGTTTCCATGAGCCACCAACCCCATTTGCTTTTAATGGAAATTCCCCATCTATTGTTAAAAGTCATTCCGTATGCTACTGTAATAAATTGTAGTGCAATAAAGACTACAACTGCTAATCCCAGCATGGAGAATAAAAAACTGTCATAAAATGTGTAAAATGTAAGCATATATAATTTGTCTTATTTTAATTCCTTACCGTTAAATTTTGTTTTTTTCTTTACATAATGTTGAAAAACAATGGATTTCTTAAAAGTTTGCAGATATATGTTATCATTAATAATATTTCTTTTTTGTTTTATCTTACGAAATTGTCTCAAAAACGAGAGTTGGGCTCGATATACTGCCCAAGTATCTCTCCAATGCCCCTGAACGAAAAAGAACAATGCGGCTATATGGTCTAAGGGGAAACGTAAGAGAAAAACAGGGAGAAGTTTCGTTTTAGGTAAGTTTTTGAGTAAAAGAAAAAGGTTATTTCTGAAATTGAGATAAGTTTTTATGGAACTGTTCTTAGGCAGCGTTCCACCTCCAACATGATAAACTACAGATTTTGGTTCGACCATTATTTTATATCCGGAGTTTTTTACTCTCCAGCAAAAATCTATCTCTTCCATGTGGGCAAAAAAATCTTCATCTAATCCATTCAATGAGTGATACACGCTACTTCTCACAAAGAGTGCAGCTCCGGTTGCCCAAAATACCTCCATAGCATCATCATATTGTTTCTCATCATTTTCTAACGATTCAAAAAATCTGCCTCTGCAAAACGGGTATCCAAGATAATCAATAAACCCACCGGAAGCCCCGGCATATTCAAACTGATCTCTATTCGAATAGGATAATAGTTTGGGCTGAACTACTGCCACTTTGGGATTATTATCTAATATACTAATTATGGGATCTGCCCAGTTTTCCGTTACTTCAACATCCGAATTGAGCAAACAGTAATATTCTGCCTCAATTTGTGTTAAAGCATCGTTATATCCTTTAGAGAAACCTCCGTTTTCTTTGTTTTGAATAATTTTAACAGATGGAAAATTTGTTTTTATTAGATTTATTGAATTATCGGTAGAGGCATTGTCGGCAACAATTATTTCTGAATATGCAGGCTTAAATTGAATAAGAAAAGGCAAAAATTCAGCTAAAAACTTTTGCCCGTTCCAATTTAATATAACTATTGCCAACTTTGTCACAACGAAAAATTTTGAGTGCAAAGATAACATAAAAAATAAATTACAACATTATATTAAAAAATAGAATATGCAATGAAAAAATAACTTACTTTGCAGCCTTGTTTTATAATATACCCATAAAGATAATCGTTATCTTTTATCATTCATAAAAAATTAACCCAAAAAATTGTAGTGATGGAAAAATTTGAAAAAAACGAAGTATTGTCAAGAGCAGTGAGAGCCGGAAAGCGAACCTACTTTTTTGATGTAAAAACCACAAAATCAGAAGAAAAGTATTTAACAATTACCGAAAGTAAACGTCGGTTTAATCCTGATACAGGATTGTTTTCTTATGAAAAACACAAGTTATTCTTATATAAAGAAGATTTTGACAAATTTCAAAATGCATTAGCCGCAATATTAAATTTTATTGAAACAGGAGAACTTCCTGATGACAGTTTATTTGCATTTGAAAATCCAAAAGTTGAAAATCCCGAATCTGCCGATATTAATTTTGACGATTTAGATGCGTAAACATGGGTAAAATTATTGCCGTTGTTAATCAAAAAGGAGGCGTAGGAAAAACCACAACAGCCGTCAATTTGGCGGCTTGTTTGTCTATTCTGGAACATAAAACCCTTTTGATTGATGCCGACCCACAAGCAAACGCAACCATAGCTGTTGGAGTAGAAGAAAAAGATGTTGATTATTGTATCTATGATACATTGATGGGAAATCAATATGTATCGGATATTATTAAAAAAACAGGTACCCCAAATTTGGATGTAGTCCCTTCTCATATTGATTTGATAGGAGCTGAAATAGAAATGATAAGTATAGATAGAAGAGAATACCGCCTGCGCGATCTCTTGCAATCTATAAAAAATGAATATGAATTTATCATTATTGATTGCGCCCCTTCCTTAGGATTAATTACCATAAATGCTTTGGTAGCTGCCGATTCGGTAATTATCCCCGTTCAATGTGAGTACTTTGCGTTGGAAGGTTTGGGAAAATTACTTAACACGATTCGCATCGTGCAAAATGGAATGAACCCGCAATTAGGTATCGAAGGAATTTTGCTTACCATGTACGATGCAAGAACCGCTCACTCTAATGCCGTGGTTGCTGATGTGAAACAATATTGCAAAAATATTGTTTTTGATACCGTTATTTCCCGAAATGTACGTATTAGCGAAGCACACAGCAATAGTCTCCCCATCATTTTGTACGACATTAAATCAAAAGGAACAATCAATTACTTGAATTTAGCTAAGGAAGTTTTACTCAAAAATGGATATACTCCACAATCATAATAACATGGAAAAAAAACAACCCAACAGATTAGGAAGAGGACTTAGCACATTATTGGGTGGCTCTGAAATTCCTATTGCAACCGATTCTCTTTTAAGAGTTCCTTCCGATGCAAATTCCATGATCCGGTTAGATTCGATTGAAGTTAATGAAAGCCAACCACGTAAAGATTTTAACGAACATTCATTGCAAGAACTTGCCCTCTCTATTCAATCCTACGGTATTATTCAGCCTATTACTGTTCGCCCTATCAAAAACGGTAAATATCAGGTAGTATCAGGTGAAAGAAGATATCGTGCCGCTTTATTGGCAGGGTTGAGAGAAATTCCCGCGTATGTACGTACAGTAGACGAGATTAATGCGCTGCAAATGGCATTAGTGGAAAATATTCAACGCGAAAACTTGAATGCTATTGAAATTGCATTTACTTACCAACGACTTCTTAATGAATGTGATTTATCGCACGAAGAATTGAGCTTAAAAGTAGGTAAAGAAAGAGCCACAGTTACAAACTACCTTCGACTACTTAGGCTGACCAAAGAAGCCCAACAAGCCATTATTGAAAAGAAAGTATCAATGGCACATGCCCGTACCTTTGTTTCTATTGAAGATATTGAATTGCAAAAAAAAATATTGAAAGATATTATTCAAAACCAACTCTCCGTTAGGCAAACAGAAGCATTGGTGAAAAAATATTTGGAAAATATTAAACCTGCTAAAACTAAAGTTAAAATTATTCTCTCTGATGACGTAATGAGTTTTTCCCGGAAATTATCCGATCGTTTAAAGGCGAAAGTAACAATTCAAAAAGAGATTTCTGGAAAAGGGAAAATCTCTATTCTGTTTAACTCTAATGAAGAATTAGAAAATATTATAAAATCAATGAGTTAAACTCATGATGTATAAATGAAAAAAAGGTTTATATTTTTTTGCATATTCTACATTACATTTTTTGTATATACAATTCATTATTGTAACGCCCAAGTGGAAATGAAACTTGATTCGTTGGAAATGGAAACCGTGGATTCAAATGACTCATTGTTTTTTCAAGTTGATACACTTATAGTTTTAACTGAAAATGAGTATTTGGAAACTGAAAATGTTAAAATAGCTAAACTAAAAAAGCACCCTCCATTGGATTCGGTACAGTTAAAAAAACACAGTCCTAAAAAAGCTTCATGGTTGGCGATTATTCCGGGAGCAGGTCAAATTTATAATAAAAAATATTGGAAACTTCCCATAGTTTATGGCGGCTTAGGGGCTACAGGTTTTTTAATCTATTATTATGCCGACAAAACTTCAATTTTTAGAAAAGAGTATGTGGCAAGAGTGAATGGAAAAACAGATAATCGTAATCCGAAATTGTCAGAATATTCTGATGATAATATTTTAGAACTCAGAAATTTTTATCGCAGAAATATGGAAATTTGTGTTGCCGTTTGCACCGTTGTTTATTTTCTGAGTATTTTAGATGCTTGTGTTGATGCTCATTTGTATTATTATGACATCTCTGAGAATTTAGCTATTGCAGTGAAACCCAAAATAGATTATTATCCTATAAATGGATCTACTACAGCCGGCATGGGATTAGTTTTAAAATTTTAACTATGAAATTAGGAATCATCGGTTATGGAAAAATGGGTAGAGCGATAGAGCGATTGGCTCCGCAATATGGTTTTACATGTTTTGTTTTTATTGATAATGAAGAGAATTGGTTGAAAAAACAAACGGATATTCAAAAATGTGATGTGGCAATTGAGTTTTCTACCCCACAAACCGTTCAGTCAAATCTGTGCAAATGTTTTGAATTGCAAATCCCTTTAGTTTCAGGTACTACCGGATGGAGTGAACGAAAAGAGGAGTTTTTAAGAAAATGGCAAAACAAACCCATATCTTTTATTTACGGCTCAAATTTTTCAATTGGAGCAAATCTATTTTTCAGATTAAACGAATGGCTTGCAAAACAGATGAACAGGCAACCGCAGTACGAGACTTCTATTGAAGAGACCCACCATATTCACAAAAAAGATGCGCCCAGCGGAACAGCGCTCACTCTTGAAAAAACTATTTTATCACAGTTTACTCATCAAACTAATATTCCGATCATTTCCCACAGAGAAGGCGAAATCGTGGGAGAACATCTTGTAAATTATGAATCTACAGAAGATGTTATCCAACTTAAACATTCGGCTTTGAGTAGAGACATTTTTGCACACGGGGCATTAAAAGCGGCAGTGTGGCTAATGAAAAATCCCGGTATCTATGATTTCGGGGAGATATTTGAAAAAGTTTAATACAAAAAATTATTATAAGGATAAATCTGAATATGTAACTTCTTAACTTCCTCATAAAGAAGAACCCGCAATTCCTCATAATTCTCTTTGGTTGTAGCAGAAATAAAAATTGATTTGTTCCCCATCTTAGCCATCCAGGTGGATTTTAATTCCTCCATAGAGATATTACATTTTTCTTTTGGCGTTAAGTCATCGGGGGCTTTCTCAACCCATGTGTAATTGTCTATTTTGTTGAACAGGTAAAACACCGGCTTGTCACCGGCTTTAATCTCCTGCAAAGTTTGGTTTACCACCTGAATCTGTTCCTCAAAATCAGGATGACTAATATCCACCACGTGTAGCAAAAGATCTGTTTCACGAATCTCATCTAACGTGGATTTGAAAGATTCTACCAATCCGTGCGGCAGTTTACGAATAAAGCCCACTGTGTCAGATAATAAAAAGGGAAGATTTTCAAATACCACTTTCCGAACGGTAGTGTCTAACGTAGCAAACAGTTTGTTTTCGGCAAACACCTCCGACTTGCTGATGAGATTCATCAGTGTGGATTTGCCCACATTGGTATAGCCCACCAACGCTACTCTCACAAATTTCTCTCTGTTGCTTCGCTGGGTGAACTTCTGTTTGTCAATCTCTTTCAATTTTTCTTTCAGCAAGGCAATTCTGTCACGGATGATCCGGCGGTCGGTTTCAATCTCTTTTTCACCGGGACCGCGCATCCCGATACCGCCGCGTTGCTTTTCCAAGTGCGTCCACATTTTGGTAAGACGAGGCAATAAGTATTGATACTGAGCCAACTCCACTTGCACTTTGGCATGCGCCGTTTGAGCGCGTTTGGAGAAAATATCCAAAATAAGTCGAGTTCTATCAATCACACGGCAATGCAAAACGGCTTCAATATTGCGGGTTTGTGATGGAGATAGTTCATCATCGAAAATAGCGATATCCACTTTGTTTTCGTCTATATAGCAAGCAATCTCTTCCAATTTTCCCGATCCGAGGTAGGTGCGCGGGTCGGGGTAGGGGAGATTCTGAATAAACTTCCGAACGGCAATGCCGCCGGCAGTATCTGTTAAAAACGCTAACTCATCCAAGTATTCATTCACTTTTTCAAAAGGAACGGCAGAGGTAGCCACCGCAATCAACACGGCGGTTTCGTTGGCGAGATTTGTAGAAATATCTTGCATTTGTAGTTTTTTTTGAGGGCGCAAAAGTATTATTTGTCCGCAGATTTTAACAGAAAACCCAGGAAAAAATCATTCGACTGTGCAAAAACATATTAAAAGACTTAAAACCGAAAGAATAATCAAATGTGTAAAATTTTTAAATCTTTAATTCTTTAAATTATTAACCACTAATTATTATATTTTTGCCGCCATTATTTAAAGGTTGCAAATGAAAAAACAAATTACGCTCCTCTTTTTTTTGTTCCCATTGTTTATTTTTTCTCAAACCATTGTTACTTTGGAGCAATGCCAACAATGGGCAATTTGCCGCTCTTCTGCCAACGTGCAAAAGGAATTAAACACCCAGCTGCTTAAAGTAAAGTTAGATGATGCTGCTTCTCACATGTTTCCTACGTTGGAAATTAACGGAAATATCAGCTATCAATCACATGTTCCGCAATTACCTTTAGAATTGGGTGTGGATAAACTTTCGAAAGACCATTACGGCGTTTTCTTAGAACTTCAACAAGTAATCTATGCAGGTTCAAAACTTCGTTATGGGAGACAGTATGAACGAATGATGAATAAATCTGAGATTGATAAATTAGACCTCTCTATTAATGAACTTAAAGAGAATATTATTTCTATATATTTGAATTTATTGATTTTAGACAAACAGGTCTCGTTGCTTTCTAGTGTAGAAAATACAATTGATGAACAATTGGCTCAACTTAAAAAACTGTTGGAAAGCGGTGTCGTATATGGAAATACTGTGGCTCAACTAGAATTGGAAGCGCTTAAAATTGAGCAACAAAAAGGAGAATTAGCATCTACCAAAGAATCTCTAATTTCCTCATTGTCAATTATAACTGGAAAGGATTTGCGAAATACTACTTTTGTTGTGCCTGACGACCCTTATATCCAAAAAAATACATCTTCTTCACGATTAGAGTTTTCCATATTCGAATATAGCAAAAAAGGATTGGATTATCAACGAAAATTCTATTTATCTAATAGCTTACCCAATTTTACTTTTTTTGCTTCCGGCGGATATGGAAGACCAACTTACAATTTCTTTTCAAATAAATTGGCATGGAGTTATATTGTAGGGATTAAGTTTAACATTCCGGTTATTGCATGGATAAAAACAGTAGGAATTGGCAGTATAATAACCTTGCAGAAGAAAATCTTAGAAAGCCAGGAGCGCGACTTTGAAAAATCAAATCAAATTGAGATTCAAGAAAAATGGAACGAAATCCAGAAAATTGAAAACTTAATCGTTTTAGATAATCAAATTACAGAGAAATATAAAATTATTACAGAAACATCTAAGGTGCAGCTTCTCTATGGAACTATTACAGCGTATGATTTTATTAAACAACAAAATGACGAATTACAATCGCTTATAAATCAAGAAGTACACTTAATGCAATTATTGAAAGCTAAATTCGAGTTTATGGCGTTGAAAGGAGAACTGTGATGATACGCTTCGCTGTTTTTTTATCTTTATTTTTTTTTGTCCTAAGAATAAATGCACAACAGAATTATCCCAATGTGCAGTATAATGAGGAACTCAAGCAACTTACAATTTTTGTTGACAGAAAACCGGCTATTAAAATAGTGGCTGAAGTGTTTGCTTTTCATCCGGAGTTAGTGGTAGCTCAAGATGCCATAACAACCATCTATTTGGATTCCGATTCCATCTACCATCCTTGCACCGATATTAATTATAATCCCACGACTACCGAATTGTGGATTACAAAAAAAACAACCGGTTTGGGAAGAGCGCCCTATTTTGACTCCTATCATAAGTTGGAAATAGTAGCCGACGCAATTTATGGAAAAATGAATACCCCATTGCTTGAGTTTCGAAAAACATTGCCCCAAAACTTAGATAAGCCTGCTTTCTTTCAATCACAAGATTTTTTTGATGCCGAAATTATGAAATCTAATAAGGGCTATAATGATAAAAACCCTATGCTGCAACTCTGGGAACTGTTTAAAGCAAATAGTTTTCAACCTATTTCATTACGTCATGTAGTCAATTCGTTTCGTAGAGCTCAATCGGATATTAATTCACTGTTGATTGAGTATGCCGTTCAAGGATTTATTGATTATGACCTCCAAAATGATGTGATCTACTATAAAAAAAAATTAACTGATTATTTGAATAATGAATCTAAAAGAAGAGACTACGATAATCTCTTTTGGAAATCTAAATCACACAGAGCTACTCTTAATTTAGAAAATTTTGACTTAATTATCTATGATTGTGATTTTTTTGTGCTTAGTAATACCCATATTGTAAATGTTTATCCTGTTAATGAAACGGTAACAGTGAAGAAAAATAGAGATTTACATTTTTCCGGTCGTGTTATCGGAGGATTATTTGACTTTGTTGCAAAAGATTGTAGTTTTGATTATGATAAGTTTATGATTACTATGCCTCAAATTGATACTATGATTATGTTTTCGGAGGATAAATCGAAACCTAAAGATATTTATGGCGAATATCCATTGAAAAAGGTGAAAAATGTGGTGGAAGAGATTTCGGGAACTCTGTTTATTGACGCTCCTAATAATAAAAGTAGCAACAAAACTATTTCCGATTATCCTATTTTTGAAAGCCGTGAAGGTGGTAAAGTATATTTCGACCAGCCATTTATCTTAAATGCAGAGTATAAAAGAGATACTTTCTATTTTATGATTGATTATTTTGTAATCAAAAATTTAGACAACTTTAATATTGATTCTACTAAAATTCCCGGAAGGTTGGTGTCAGGGAATATTTTTCCTGATATTTATGAGCCTCTCAAACTGCAACCCGATAACTCGCTCGGATTTATTCATTACACTGATTCAAAAGGCGTACCATTATTTGATGGACAAGCCCATTTCTATAACACTATTGAATTGTCGAACAATGGATTACGAGGAAAAGGAAAAATTGAATATCTAACTTCAACTGTTGAAAGCGATAGTTTGGTTTTTTATCTGCAATCTGTTCGGGGTAAAGCAAATAGCTTCCAACTGAAACCGATGTTAGCGGATGTTGAATATCCTGAAGCTGCTACCAAACAAGCACGCATGTTTTTTGATTCTAAGAAAAATGAAATGCAGATCACTTCAATAAAAACACCATTTGATGTTTTTGATGAAAGTTCTTTTGATGGGACATTAACATTGTCGCCAAAAGCATTGACAGGCAATGGAATCCTGAATTTTAAACGTGCTGAATTGCAATCTAAGTTAATGACGCTCAAAAACCATGCCCTTGAAGCTGAGCATGCTGATCTACGTATTTTTGAAAACGAAAATGAGAAAAAATATGCTTTTATAACAAATAGTTTTTTAGCTCAAATTGATTTTCTAAAACGTACGGGAGTATTTACGGCTGCTAATCAGGAAAATGCAGAAGTGCGTTTTGTGAGCAATGGCTTTAAAGCAAATGCTCAAACGTTTAACTGGAACCCCATTGATAAAACGCTGCTTCATTTTACATGGGATGAATCGATAAATGGAATCAACATTAATGCCACTCCTTCACGTGAATTAGTGAAAATGAAGAGCAAAAAGAGTCTTATTTCCACTATTGAGCAAGGAAAAAGAGGGCTTAGTTTTAATGTTCAAACATTGGACTTCGACTTCGGAAAAAACACAATTGAAGCGAAAGGTGTGCCTTTTATTCCGGTGGGAGATGCCGCCATTATTCCCCAAAATGGCAATGTGCATATTCAAGAAAATGCTGTATTTTCACCTCTTAATAATGCCAGAATATTAGCTGCACGAGATAATATGTACCACGAACTCTATAATTGCTCGGTACAGATTGAAAATGGCGATGATTTTAAAGGGAGCGGCTACTACGATTATATTGATGCCTTTAATACAACCCAAACGCTTCGCTTTGACACAATTTGGTATTTCAGAGCCACCAAAGGAACTGCCTTCATCCCACCCGAGAACGATTTTACTTTAAGTCCTCATTTTGGATTTAGCGGAAATGTAGAACTAAACAGCAACCAAGAGTTTCTTACTTTTTCCGGAGGTGTTTCTATGATTCACAATTGTGATTTTAATACACCGGATGCACTGAGAATTAACCAACAAATTGACCCAAAACATATTCTAATTGAAATAAACAACAGGTCTCGTGATGTGAATGACCGAAGAGCAACTGTTGCCATTGCTTCATCAAACGAAACAGGTAGAATATACACTTCTATGGGAAGTGCTAAAGACCAAGTAAACGATTCTGAATATATAACTTCATTGGGATTTATTACGTATAATTATGAAAAACAGGCTTTTCAATCTGCTTCGTTAGAAAAATTGAATAATCCGGCGCTCCCAGGAAATATCATCTCTTTGTTCAATAAAGAGTGTATTTCAACAGGGGAAGGCGCTATTGACATGGGCGCAAAATTGGGACGTGTTGAATTTAATACCCACGGTCAAGTGGTAAACTATATGCAAGCCGATTCTGCCATAATGCACCTTACAACTTCTATTAATTTCTTCTTTAACGATGAATCGATGAAAATAATGAATGAGTATTTTGCTAATGCTCAGGATCTAAAATTTGTGGATCCTAATGAAGATAAGAATTACACACAATCGTTAATCAATATTTTGGGACAGGCAGAATATGAGAAGTATGAAAAAGACAGAAAATCGGGTACACAGCAGGGAAAATTACCGGCACCACTGGATGTTAAGTTTCTATTCTCCACTTTAAATTTTGTGTGGTCGCAAGATAATGGCGCTTTTGAGTCGCAAAAAACGGTTCCTCTTGTTATTTCAAATGGAAAAAACGTGTATAAAGAGATTCCGGGAAGAATTGTTATAGAGAAGAAAGGCTCTCGAAATACTTTGTATATCTATTTTGAATTAAAAAAAGATTTTTTCTTTTTTCAGTTTGACAACAACAGTTTGTCGGTATTTTCCTCCGATGAAAAATTTAATAATGCTGTAACCAACACTAAAGCAAAAGATAAAACTTTGAGTGCGAAAGGAGGAGATGCCGCTTTTTCTTATAAAATCGGCAACCGAGGGCAAAAGACACGGTTTACAAGGAAATATTTTCAGAATGATTGAAAATTAAAAAATCATAAGAAAATTAGAGAAAAGATGATAAAAAACAAACCCGGCAAAGCCTGCAAAAATTAACCCCCAAATAAATGCCGGCACTCCGGTTGTTTTCTTTAACAAGGTGGTATCGCCTGCTTTATCTTTTTGTTTTATAGAAAAGAACAAGACTATTAATGCTGATATTAGTGCATCAACAGCAATGAATACCGCATACAATAATGCAGCAATATGAATATAATCAACATTGTTAATATAGACTAAATATCCGTTAATAGAGCAAAAAGCGAGTATCCAAACAAAGCCGTAAATGTTTCTTATCCACAACAACAGCATGAATAGAAAGAGAATAGAGATTCCGAGCAGAAATCCTTTTTCATATCCGGCATTCAACAAAAAGAAAATGAAATAGGAAACTGCTGAGGCAAAGGGGTATCCAATAAAAGCTACTAAAAAGCTGCCGAATTTTGTTTTGGTAGAGGTGGTTGTCGTGCCGGAAGCATCATTAAAAAGTTCTATTTTTTTCACATTGCCTTCTAAACAGAGCGTCATCAGTGCATGTCCCAATTCATGAATAGCAGTATTTATGATGTTGAACCACTTGCCAATAACAGGAATGCGGGGTAATAGCAGCGCTAACCCCGCAAACCAGTAGATATAAGGAATTTCTAAAAAACTTGATTTCAAGTTTTTATTTTTTAAGATTGTGTTTTTTTACAAATTCATCAAGAACCTCTTCTAAGGTCGGTTTTCCAATCTCTTGCAATTCATAACCCACTTTTACCACAGGTTGTTTGATTTTGCAGAAGCGCGGAAGATCAATCGGAGTTCCAATCACAACAGCATCGCAAGGGGTATTGGCGATAGATTTTTCCAAGTCGTTCATTTGAGCTTCGCCGTATCCCATAGCAGGCAGTAACGCGCCGATTCCGGGGTAAGTAGCGAAAGTTTCTTTTAATGAACCCACGATGTAAGGTCTTGGGTCAATCATTTCGGCGGCTCCGTATTTCATGGCAGCTACCGTACCGGCGCCAATCTTCATTTCACCATGCGTTAAAGTAGGCCCATCTTCCACCACCAATACTTTCTTTCCTTTTATTAGCTCAGGTTTATCCACCGTTAAAATAGAAGCGGCATCAATAATTGTAGCTTTTGGGTTGATTCTTGCTAAGTTAACTCTAACTTGGTTGATATTTTCTAAAGAAGCGGAGTCAATTTTATTGATTACGATAACGTCAGCCATACGGGCAACTACTTCACCCGGGTAGTAGCTAACTTCTGCGCCCGGGCGTAACGGGTCGGCAACTCCAATAAAGAGATCGGGAACATAGAAAGAGAAGTCGTTGTTTCCGCCATCCCAAAGAACGATGTCACAGCCATCGGGATCTTTTTCAGCTTCACGAAGAATCGCTTCGTAATCCACACCGGCATAAATCACATTTCTTTTTGTAACCACGTGGGGTTCATATTCTTCCATTTCTTCAATAGTACAGTTGTGTTTTTTCAAATCTTCCACACAAGCAAAGCGTTGTACTTTTTGTTTATTCAAGTCAGGGTCGTAAGGCATGGGGTGTCGAACAGCTACTACTTTTAAGCCCATAGCTACCAAATACTCAATGATTTTGCGTGAGGTCTGCGATTTTCCGCAACCGGTACGAGTAGCGCCTACAGCAATAACCGGTTTTGTTGACTTAATCATGGTTTCTTTGGGTCCCATTAAAACGAAATTAGCGCCTGCAGCATTCACAATAGCGCTGATGCTCATTACATAGTTGTAGGGTTTGTCGCTGTATGCAAAAACGCATTCATCTACATTAAATTTTTTGATTAATTGAGGAAGCTCAGATTCCTTATAGATTGGAATCCCGTTTGGGTATAGATCTGTCCCCGCTAATTCTTTAGGGTAAGGTCTTCCGTCAATTCCGGGGATCTGTTCTGCGGTAAATGCTACCACATTGTAATTTGGGTTGTGGCGAAAATAGGTGTTGAAGTTGTGAAAGTCTCGCCCTGCCGCGCCAATGATAATGACATTTTTTTTCATAATGTTTTGATTTTTAAGTTTATATAAAAAAATTGAATAAATTTTCAATAGGTTTGCAAATATAGAGTTTTTATGGTAGGATAAAAACTCTATTTTTGCCGAAAATTTTTCACTTGAACATAAATAAGCATCTTTTTTTTCTTTTTTTCTACCTCACATTTTTTTTGTGTATCTATTCATGCAGTTCATATTCAGAAAAGGCAGAGATGATGGAATATAATGGTAAGTTTCCCGATGAATCAGGGATAAATATTGAATATTTTATGAGTGAAGACGGTGAAATTACATTTTCCTTATATGCCCCTGTGATGAATACCTATTATAGTGATAATCCTTTTACCGATTTTCCGGAAGGCATAGTAGTTTCATCTTATACTAATGGAGAAAAACATTCCACTCTTACTGCTAATTATGCAATTAAAGAAGATTATACAGAACGTATGGAAGCTCACGGAAATGTTGTAATTGTAGATTTAGTGAAACAAGAATCTATTCTTACTGAAAAAATTATTTGGGATAAAAAAAACAAGCGTATCCATTCTGATGTAGAAGTAACTCAAATAAAATCAGATGGAACAAGAAATATTGGCGACGGTTTTGAAGCTGATGAAAAATTTACTAAATATACTATCAAGAATCCTCGTGGTGAAATCTTAGCAGAGGAATTGTAATAAAGATTTTATCAAAAGTAATTACTCAATTTCGGAACTATTGCTCAAAGTTTTGGGATAATAATTTCCAAAATAACTCCCAAAGAATTCTTTTATAATGATCCTAATCATTGAATAAGCCGGTACCGCAAAAATCATTCCAACAATTCCACCTATATAGCCGGCTAATAGAATTACAATAAATATTTCAACGGGGTGAACCCGAATACTTTTACCAAAAATAAAGGGGGATAAAAAGAAAGTGTCAATAGCTTTAATAACAACGAAAATGATTGCCATTTTCCAAAAGAGCATTGAAAGTGTTTCGGCAGTTGGCTCAGTAGGTAGGAGGGAGGTTATTGATATTGCTAAAGCTAATCCCATTGCTATGAAAGGACCGATATAAGGTATTATGTTAAAAACTCCTGATAGAAATCCGATTAACAAGGCATTGGGTATATTTGCAAAATAGCATGCCATCCCAATAGCGATCCCAACAATTACATTATCTATTAATACACCTGAGAAATAACGCACCAACTGAGTACGGGTTTGTGACAAGATTCTATCATAATAATCTCTATATGATGTTGGAATAGCCCGTTTAATCATTTTAAAGAAAAACTCTTTATCTTTTAAAACATAATAGGATAGAAAAATTACAGAAAATATTAAAATTAGAAGTGTTCCTGCAAATGAAAAAAGGTTTCCAATTACTTTAGATAAACTAATGGTGCTAATAAATGATTTCATTTGAAGGCTCAAAATTTCGCCGACATGTTCATTTTTAGACAGAAATCCATTTTCATATAAAAAAATGTCTGCTTTTTGCAGCCAATTTTCTATTACTGATGTGTAGAGCATAGGGTCAATGGAAGAAACAATATCTATCTCTTTGATAATAAAAGGAATTAAAAAATAAATTCCTAAAGAAAATAAACTAACCATAAGAAATAAAGTTATCCCCGCTGAGAGCGAAGTTGCATATCTCTTATTATTTAGCAACTTTTGTAATAGTTTCATTAAAGGTGAGCCCACAGAAGCAAGCATGATGGAAAGGAGAATAAATATTAAAATTTTAAAAAAGATGTATCCTAAAAAAAGGAAGATTCCCAAAAATATAATGACATTGAGTAGGTTTTTATTATTCATTTTTATAGGTTTTATTCGGTTTCAGTTTTTCTTTTAGTTTTTTTCTTTACTTTCCAATTTTCGGAAAACTCTTTTTTATTATTAAATTCTTGTTGAAAGGTGATGCCAATTCCTCCCCCTTGTTGAGGTCTAGTTACATCAGTATTTGATACGTCATTAAAGTAAAAAGCTCTAATTCTCCAATTTCCTTCTTCATTTAAATAATATTCAACAGAAAGATCGGCAACAAAATTATTGTTGCTTTTTTGGTGAGGATTTTCTGCATATCCAAAGTTTGTTTTTATTACTCCTCTGTCTTTATGAAATCTTACAGCAGCATTAACAGAATACTCTTTATAATTTTCCTGATTATTGATATTTACGCCAAAACTAAAATTATTGAGTTGATTAGAGATAAATGATGTAAGAATACTTGACATTAGGTCAAGGCCTGTTCCTAAAGATTGTTGAGAAACATTCATATTTGATTCGGGAGTTATAAATGTATTAAGAAAGACAAATGAAAAAAATTGACGAATTCCGTTTTGCGGATTGGCAGTATCTAATGCTGCAAAAACAGTAAATTGTTCTTCATTGGTTAGTCTTGGAAATTCGAAAGTGAAAGAGGGATTCGGGTTCATTAAATTGCCATTCAATCCCATATACGCTGAAACATCTGTGCGCCCGTTTAAAGTAGGGCTTAATGAATTTAATGAAGTTGATTTTTGGTAAAGAGCGGACACATTGAGTTGCGCCGATGAGAGCGCCCCGCCAAAGGAAATAGTGCCTCCTTCAACAATAGAAAAGTCTCGTGGAAAGAAATTTTTAAGTGACATATTAAATTTTCCGCTGACAATAGCCAAGATTCCATCAAGATTCATGTTCCCAGAACTAGAATTATAAGTAAGATGCAATCTCCCAGATGTTTTGCATTTCAATATTCCATCAATAGGTTCCAACTCTAATTTCACATCAGCATCTCTTGTAACATCAAAAACGAAATCATAATTCAGTGTTGTGGATTGACTCAGCGAGGAAATATTGGTTTCAAGGATTTTGGTTGGACTATTTTTAACAAAATAGATCCCTTTTGATGATGAAACTGAACTGGCAGATGATAAAGGAAAGGTAATAGTTGAACCGGGCAATGTCTTAATATTATGACTTGAAAAATTGAGTTGTTTGGTATTTCCTTGAATAGAAATATCACCGGATACAAACCCATTACCAAAGAAAGGAGAGTCAATGTCTTTGGTTGTATTTAATGCCAAGATTCTAGGTGTAGAAATATTTAAATCAATAGTAAAATCCTTAAATTTATTATGGTGAACATATCCTGAAAGAGTAGCTTCATTGTTAAATTTATCTTTGAGTTGTACTTGTTTGAAGTCAATTCCTTCTCTATTGAATCGAATCTCCTGGTCAGTAATGTAATATACTGTATTTAAGGGGAGAATTCCTAATTGAGCTTTTTTTACAATAACCTTGCCATCAAAAAAGAGTGAATCAGGTTTTATCACAAAATCCAAATCTCCGTATGCTTCCCCGGAAACAATATCACTGAAAGAAGCTAAGAAAGGAGATAAAAATCCTATTTTCAATGTGTCTATTTTAGCATGTATCAGAAACTCTTTATCTTTTGCAATTAACTTCCCTTTTAGTTCCATCATTTTATTAGGTAATTTTGAAAAATCTGATAAACTAAATTCTGAAAGATTAATATTCATATTTTTATAACTTGAAAATACCCCTCCTGAAAAGTGGGAAACCCCATCATCAAAAATGTTTGCATCTAAAAAAATATCTCCCATAAGTTCATCATTAAAGACAAAATTTTTCACAAAAGTTTTTCCTTCAACCGTAATCCGATCACTGTCTGAATTAATAGTAGCCATTAGCGACAAATCTCCTTCAAAGTTCATTTTCATCTTAGAAGTAAAGTTATTAAAAAGTGCAATATCAAAATTTTCAAATAAAATATTGCATTTTTTCTTAGATTGTTTAGATATTTCACCATTTATACTTATTTTTCCAATATCAGATGATAAAAAACAATGATCAAACTTTAAATAATTTTTTCCAAAACTAACACTATTATTATCTTCCATAAATTGCCACATTGATTCTCGTGCAAATAGCTTTGAATTAGTTATTTTTAAAGAAATATTGTGATTAGAATCTTCATATAGAATACCATTTAATTGATTTAAGTTTTTTACTGAAAAACTCTTCGGATTATACCAAGAGGTCTGAAATTCAATTTCTTTTTTGTTAATATTGGTGCTAATATCAATATTAGTAAAAGTTAAAGGGTTATTTTTTTGGTAAATGGTTAATGAATCGCATTGAACTCTCATTTCAAAAAAATCTTTAATATTCATAGATCCATTAATATTCAAGTTGTTTATTTTTCCTAAATTTGTATAATTAATTTGAGGGAATGAAAGATTAAATAGATCATTACTTCTGCTGTTTCCTAAATAAATTGAAATTGAAGAATTGCGTGCAATATTTAATTGAGGAAAGATTAATTCGAAAAAATTTCTTGAGTAAAAAAAATGAATATCAAAGTTAATATAATGATCTGTGTTGATTGAAGAAATTAACTGATTGGTTTTTGCTTTATAATCAACAAAATCGGGCAAATAGTATTGTATTGCTTCAGAAATGGCAGTGATGCAATCTTTATGTTCATAATTTGTTTTAAAAGTAATGTTTACTAAATTAGTATGGATGAGGTATTGATGGAAATTCGGTTTATTGATTGCGTTAAGTCGTAGCCAGTCTACTCTAGATGATTTTTCGCCATTAGAAAGTTTTGCGTAATCAATACGTAAAAAGCCATTTAAATTGTCAATTTGACTGCCGCTCATCTCAATGCCAATGGAATCAGTAGTGAAAACTAAATTGGGTGTTTGATTAACTTTTAATAATAATTTTTCGAAACCGGTGGCAGTAGTTGAGTCCATTTGAGTTGAAAAATGAGAAAAGAGTTCAGAAAGTTTGATATTAATATTTCTTAACGATGCTACAATAGATGGATTTTCATCGGCAAAATTTAGATTTCCCCTAAATCTAAATGACGCCAAAGAATCTGTTACTTTAAGAGCTATCCCTACTTTCTTTTGCATGTAATCACCTCTAAATAGAATATCGTCTAACTGATATCCACAAATGTCCATTCTGATAATTCTTCCTTGAACTTTTGCTGAAATTGAAGATAATATGTCTTTAATATTTCCATTATTAATTAGATTTCCCTCCAAAGAACTCTGTAAATTTACTTTATTTAAGTATTTAGGTTGAGACATAAGATTTCCCAATGCTATCTCCTTGCAGTCAATTTTGCCGGAATATGCAATATTATCTCCTAAAGGTTTTGTCTTGATTTCAATATCAGCATTTCCTATATTGGTTTGTATAGCTAAATTAGTGTTAAATTTTGTTAATGAGCCAATAAAATATCCATTTATTTTTGAGTAGATTAACTTATCTAATATTTTTGGAATGATAATTGTTTTTCTTTCCGGCAACTTTAATTGTGAAAGCTCTGAAAAATTAATGTTTGCATTTTTTAAGTATAGGTTAAAACTACTATTATTGAAGTCTAGTATGTTTTCAACGGCAAACTCTCCTGCAATGTGTGTATTTTGTTTGTATTTTAAGTATACATTTTTAGTTTGCAAATGATTAACAGGTCCACTAACATGACCTGAGAAAATGAATTGATTATCCATTCCTTTTAGTTTAGGAACGAAAAAAACAATATCTTTCATTGAAATGCTTGCACTTTTCACTTTTGTATCGAAATTAATGAGGTTTACAAAGTCTGTAAAATCAGGAAAATCATTATAACGAAAAGCAAAATCACCTGAAAACATGCTGTTTGGAGTAGAAAAATGTAGCGAGTCAACCAGCAATCCTTGAGAATAAATACGGAAGTTCCCTGAAAAGTTCGAAATTTCAAAACCAGTATATTGGGAGAGGGTTAGGGATTTGATCTTACATGAAATATCCGGTCCCCAAACTAAAAAATTTTCTACGTTAAGGTTAATTCGTTGTAACTCAAAAAATGCGTAGTCTATTGTATTGTCATCTTTGTACAATCTTTTATCATCATTAATAAAAACAAAGCGCACATTATTGAGAGAAATATTTTCAATTAAAAGTTTAAATTTAGGCTCTTTTTTTTCTTTCTTTTTTAATCCTAAAGCCCATATTGCAATATTTACCTTACTTTCCCCTTCATATTTACGAATTACAACTTCTCCATCATCAAGTTCTGCAAAAGTGAAACAAAGCTGCCCTTTCATTGTTTTGGCAATATTAATCTTCCCTTTAAGGGTAGTAGCAAAAATCATGTTTTCAAATTGATAATCTTTTATAGCAAAATTTTTGGCAGTGAGGGTTAGGGTAGGGGAAAGGTAAATTTTATCCACTGTAATCTCTCCGCCGGTAATATTTGTTAGGATTTTAGAGGCTTTTAATACGAGAAACTGTTGAACAGGTGGTATTAATACAAGCGCAACAATCATCAAATCAAGTACAACCAAAGACACGATGAGCCAAAGAATGGTTTTTAAAATTCGCCTAATTACTTTTTTTAACATATTTGATATATATCAAAGTTATAAAACCTGCAAAGAAACGTTTTTTTTAAAAACAATGAATTGAAGTTTCCCTTATCAAGGCTTTAAATCTTTCCCAAATCACAATTCCTGCTACAATTGTAACATTCAAAGAATGTTTGGTGCCAAATTGCTGGATCTCAATGGCTCCATCGCATAAAGGGAGCAATGCTTCAGATACCCCAAACACTTCATTCCCCAAAACTATTGCAATTTTTTCTTCAGAAAATTGAAATTGATCTAAAGGAATAGAACTGTCGGTTTGCTCAATGAGATAGACATTAATGTTTCTTTGTTTTAAATGTTGTACGAGTTCAACTACATTTTCAACATACTCCCATTCTATCGTTTCGGTTGCTCCTAGCGCAGTTTTGGAAATATCTTTATGGGGCGGTTTAGCTGTAATACCACACAGATATAGTTTTTCAACAATAAAAGCGTCGCAGGTTCTGAAGATTGAACCCACATTATTCATACTCCGAATGTTATCTAAAATAACGATGAGCGGAATTTTAGATTTTTTTTTGAATTGCTCCGGTGTAATCCGTCCTAATTCATCCATTGATAATTTTTTCAT
This sequence comes from Bacteroidales bacterium, assembly GCA_031286285.1. Lineage (GTDB taxonomy): Bacteria > Bacteroidota > Bacteroidia > Bacteroidales > WCHB1-69 > WRNX01. Next base: position 29,144 of record JAITUN010000224.1, read on the forward strand.
ATTTTTTCCCTTTTAAAAATACCATCTCTATTTTGTTGCTGCCAAAAGCATACGGCAAAAATTCTATAGAAGGAATCGGTTTTGTAATAAAGAAATTTGCTATTTTTCCTTTTGCAATAGAGCCTGCTATATCACTAATTCCCATTGCATAAGCCGAATTAATAGTTATAGCGTTTAACGCTTCTTCCGGCAGCATTTTATACTTGATACAACCTAGAGAGAGAATCAATTGCATATTTCCTGAAGGAGAAGAGCCAGGATTGTAGTCGGAGGCTAAAGCAATTGGCAATCCTGCGTCAATCATCTTGCGCACAGGTCCGTAAACCATACCGAGAAAGAAAGCGGCACCGGGTAGAAAAGTAGGCATTGTCTCGGAATTGAGTAAGCAGTTAATCTCTTCCTCTCCTGAATATTCTAAATGGTCAACGGACAAAGCATTGTACTTAACACCTACTTGAATACCGCCTGAATAACCCAACTCATTAGCATGTATTTTAGGTCGCATTCCATATTTTATGCCTTGCATAAGGATTCGTTCAGTTTCATTCACCGTAAAAAAACCTTTGTCGCAAAAAACATCAATAAAATCGGCGAGTTCTTCGGCAGCTACCATCGGAATCATTTCATTGATAATGAGGTCAACGTACTCTTGTTGTTTCCCCTTAAAAGCGAGTGGCACAGCATGTGCTCCTAAAAAATTAGCCCGAATAATTAAGGGAGAGTTTTCTTGTAATTTTCTGATTACGCGCAACATTTTTAATTCCGTTTCGGTAGTAAGTCCGTAGCCGCTTTTAATCTCCACAGCGCCTGTGCCAAAAGATGCCATCTCATTCAAACGCTCCCAAGCAGCGTCATACAATTCCTCTTCACTTGCTATTTTTAATCTTTGGGCAGAGTTTAAAATACCTCCTCCTCGCTTTGCTATCTCCTCGTAGCTCAGTCCTTTTATTTTGTCAACATACTCTATTTCACGACTCCCGGCAAAGACGATATGGGTATGTGAATCACAGAAAGAGGGGAACACCATTCTTCCTGTAGCATCAATCTCAGTTACTTTTTCCTTAATTTTTGATAATTTTTCAAGAGAGAAATCGCACATTTTTCCAAACTCAATAATTTTTTCTTCTTTAGTTAACAAGAATGCGTCTTCAATAGAATAGATTTTTCGCATCTCTTTTCCGGCTCGCCAAACCACTGGTTTCTCTTCAACCTGTACTAATTTTTTGATATTTTTTACGAGTATAGCCATTATATTAGATTTTAGAACGAATTTCATCTCTCATTCGAATCACCTCATTACGAGCAAGTTCGTTAAAGTTATCATCTCCGTTTTCTATTTTTTTGTATGCCAATAGGATAGAACGTGATGCATTTACCACACCTCCGTTTCCATTTTTGAGGTAGAGTGCAATATCTTCTGCCCTTCCTCCTTGCGCGCCGTAGCCTGGAATTAAGAAGAAAGTAGTGTCCAATTGTTGACGCACCTCTAGTGCCTCGTCAGCATGTGTACATCCCATCACACCTCCTAAAGAGGAAAAACCGCAAATGCCAAGATATTCTTTGCCTAAAGAGTTCAGTTTTTCTCCTACAACTTTATAGACCATCGTTGAGTTTGGACTAAGCCCCAACCCAACAGTTTGCCTAACATCAATAGGCAGATATTCAATATCTTTTGCACCTGCATTGGAGGTTCTTATGAGGACAAAAACCCCTTTTTCATCGTTTTTTATAAAAGGCAAGAAAGGGGCAATTGTATCCATTCCCATGTAAGGATTTATTGTCATAAAATCTGCTTCAAAATCACCGGAGAAGTGCGCTTTGGCGTACATTTCTGCGGTTTTTGCAATGTCGCCCCGTTTAACATCGGCAATAATAATAGCTTTACGATCGCGGAGATAGGAGAGTGTTTTTCGGTAAGCTTCCAAGCCTTGCATTCCAAATGCTTCGTAATAAGCTATCTGTACTTTGAAGCACGCAGAAACATCTACTGTGGCATCAATGATCAGTCTGTTAAAAGAAAAAAGCGCGTCACTTATATGGGAGTATGTTTTTGCAAATCGTGTTGGAAGATATTCGTAATCTGTATCTAAACCAATACACACATGTCCTTTAGATGCCACATTTTGAAAAAGTTTGTCTATAATCATATATTTAAGTTTAAGATTTCTCGCTTCGCTACCAATGACGGCATAGGGTTTTACCCACTAACCGTTAACCACTATTTATGTAGCTGTATTCTCATCACTGTTCCTCGTCCTATTGTAGAAGATTTAACAAACAATTTACCTTTATGGTACTGTTTAATAATCCTTTTTGCTAAAGGCAAACCAAGTCCCCAACCTCTATTTTTTGTTGTATAGCCAGGTTTAAAAATGAGTTTAAACTCTTTGGATGAAATTCCTTTACCTGTATCAGTAATGTCAATAAAAAAATGTTTTACTTCTTCTAATAGATCAATAATAATCACTCCGTTTCCATCCATAGCATCTACCGAATTTTTGCATAAATTTTCGATTACCCATTCAAAAAGATATTTATTAACATGTAAATTAAAATCTCTAACGTCATTTCTATTTACTTTGATTTCTACTTTTGAGGATATTCTTGATTGTAAGTACTCTACAAAATCTTCTATAATCGAGGCAATATTTTCTGAAACAAGTTCAGGTTCCGATCCGATTTTCGAGAATCTTTGCGCAATGGTTTCCAAGCGTTGTACATCCTTATCAATCTCTTTCATGACTGAGGGTTCAACATCCTGTTCTTTAAGCAGTTCACTCCATGCCATGAGTGAAGAGATGGGCGTCCCCAACTGGTGTGCTGTTTCTTTCGACATTCCTACCCAAACTCGATTTTGTTCTGAGCGTCTTGCAAAACTGAAAATGAGATACCCTGCAATAGCAAAGATAAGAACAATAACAAATTGAATCATTGGATAAAAACGTAATCGCATAAGTATCCAAGATTCTTTATATAACACATAACACGTTCCTTGATAGGGTAGATCTATCTGAATTGGTGTATTTTGACTAAGAAAATATTTTATTAATTTACTTTTATCTTCTTGTGTTTGAATCTTGTTAGGGTTGATTCTGCCGAAAGCTATAATGTCACTTTTAGTACTGTCTGTAATAATAACAGGAACTGCGGCATCATTTATAACAATTTCCTGAAAGTATGATTCAACCAAATTGTCAATTTCTTTTCGCAAATTGGAGTATATTTTAGATTCTTTGTAATAAATTATGTTATAATTGTCTTTGTAATAGTATAGTTTTAAGCTATCAAATTCAGATTTTTTATCTCCAAGTTCATTAATATTCTTTAAATTCAAGATTTCACCTTCCATATTTATGGTGTAGTTAATATTTCCATTTTCGTCTGTAAGTATTGAAGGTATTGTAGAGTTTGAAGAAATAATATCTAAATAAAAAGGAATATTATAATCATCGTTTAGAGGGGCATCCGTTACTTTTTGCATTGCTTTAGCCAATAAAGTTGCCCGTTTTCCTTCTTCATTACGAATTGTTTTGAAAAATGTTTCCATGTGAGAAACCAAGTCAGCTTTATAAGTAATAGCATCTGCCCAAACACCTACTTTTCTTCTTTCCTCTTTTCTAATATTACTAATTAGAAAATTAGAATATAATATCATAGCAATAAGAACTACCGATGCTAGCAAAAAAAGAGTCCAATTCCATCTTTTGTTACTTCCTATTTTCATTTTTTTCATAAATCCAAATAGTATTGTTTTGAAGTAAGAGAATCATTTTATTTCTATAAAACAAAGTTTGGGCAACATTAGAAAATGGAAGTTTTTGTTTTTCATTACTCATTGATATGTAGTTATATATATTTACTTCGTTATTATTTGTATAGTAAATCAATTCAGTTGTAACTTCCACAGGATTGGAAGTAAAAACAGGGATCGACTTATAAAAAGTTCCAAAGGGATCGAATAAAAACACGCCTAATTCAGGATCTTGAAATGCCAAACTTTTTTCTTCCAACTCGATCATTTGTTTTGGGTCAAAATATGGAAAGTTAATTGGAGTTTTTGAAATTTCGCGCATATTAAAATCGAGTGTAATCAAATATTTATTTGAATGTTGATAAAGATGAATTTGATTTGCAGCTGAATAGGAAGCCAAAGAGATAGAAAAGTAGTTAGCATCATGTAAAGAGATTGGTGAATTAATAATTGCAAGTTGTTCATTTAAAAATAGAATTGCACCTGCATCTTTGTAGAAAATCATTATTTTCATTGGATTAAAAACATCTACGGAGGAGATTGTGCCTAATGTAAAGTCAGAAAAATTATACAAAAGTTTGCCATTTGGTGAGAATTTAGATAAATGTGCATCTTTTACTGCATATATATTTCCATAGGGATCGTTCTTTATATAATCTGCATTTACATTAGGAATTTGTATTTGAGCATAAGAGCCACATAGTAATGAAGAAAAGAAGTAAATTAAGCAAAAGCGAAAAAAAATCATTGGCTCGTTAATCTTTTTAAAATATCATAATAAGATTCTTCCAATTTCCCCATATCTCTTTTGAATCTGTCTCTATCTAATTTTTCTTTGGTTTTTTTATCCCAAAAACGTGCGGTATCTGGGGAGATTTCATCAGCTAATAAAAGATTGTTATTTTCATCGTACCCAAATTCTAACTTCATGTCAATCACGTCAATTCCCACATTATCAAAAAGTTGAAAAACTATTTCATTAATGTGCATAGAGAGTTCATAAATCCGCATAAGTTCTTCGTAAGAGATAACATCAAGTGCAACTGCATGATGTTCATTAATTAAAGGGTCATTAAGGGAATCACTTTTTAAACAGATTTCAAAGATCGTATTTTTTGGGCGAATTCCTTCCTCCATATCCAATCTTCTAGCTAAAGAACCTGCAATAACGTTTCTGACAATGAACTCTAGGGGAAACACTGTTATTTTTTTGCATAATTGGTTTCGGTCGTCAATACGTTTTATGAAATGTGTTTTCACACCTTTATCTTCAAGTGTTTGGTAGATAATTTCAGAAATTCTATTGTTTAGAATGCCTTTATTTTGAATTAATGATTTCTTCACGCCATTGTAGGCAGAGATATCATCTTTATACAAAATAACTACCAACGAGGGATCGTCGGTAGTATATAGTTGTTTGGCTTTGCCATCAAAAAGGAATGTTCTTTTTTCCAATATTTTAGTGAATTGTGAATCGAATGGGGATTTGGTAGAAACAACGAACAGCTTTCCCCATCTGTTTCCCCGGGTTCCATTTAGGCATCATTCTAACTACACGCATAGCTTCTTGGTCAAGTTCAGGATAAACCCCTACCAAAACTTTAACCCCACTAATGCTACCATCTTTTTCAACCACAAACTCAACGAATACTTGACCTGAGATTCCATTATTACGGGCCACTTCAGGATATCTTAAGTTTGATTGAAGGAAAGCGTACATAGCATCAAATCCTCCTGCTGGTTCGGGCATCTCTTCCACAAAACGCAATGGAGGTGAGTTATCTACTTCTTCTTCAACAATTGGAATGGGGACATATTCTTCAACTGCTGCGTCTAAATCAAAATCCTGACTAAAATCAAAATCAGTATTAACTTTAATATTATCTTCAACAAGCTGAAGAATAATTTCTGTTTGCTGAGCTACGGGTGGTGGCGGCGGCGGCGGGGTCGGGTCGGTAGCAATAACATCCTCATCCATAACTATAATAAGTTCATCATCTTGTATGCTTATCTCTTTTGCTAAATCTCCAGTAGCAAAAAGTTCAAAGCCGACATAAACTAATCCTAATATCACAACAAATCCGATAAGTAAGAACGTGTTTTTTCTTCTATCAAGATCACCTTTATAAGATTTTTTTTCAAACATAATGGTATTTTTTATTTTGTTTTTGATTAAAATTCAATGACTGCAAAAATAATATTTTTTAAACATAATTCACCCGAATCAATAAAATTATTATTAATAATGGTATGTTAATTAATAATAATTTGTAGTTGTTTGTACAATTCATTTATATCGCCGTTATTTATAAACAAAACATCCGCTTGTTTGATACATTCTGTAATATTTTGTTTGTTAGGGTCATCAGTAATCATTTCCCGTTGTTCGTTACGTAAAAATGTTTCAAAAGAGATTTGGTCAGTTTCAGAATTACGTGCAAAGATTCTTTCATATCTAATTTTTGGGTCAGCATCCACCGCCCATAAAGCAAAACGTTCTTTGGTACGCAAAGAAGCGATCTCACCGGGAGTTCTAATACTTTCAATAACAGCATTAATGTCATATTTAACAGCTTCTTTGTACAGTTCGTCAATAATAAACGACGGCGAATGTTCCTTCCGTAATCTGTTGGCTAACATTACGTAAGTATCACGATTGAGCGGCAGGTTCTCTATTTTGGCTACTTTTATCAAATAGTCACGCACAGAGTAATGTTTAAAACCGTAGTTATTAACTAAATAGTCAACAATTGTTCCTTTTCCTGCTCCGATGGTTCCGGTAATGCCGATGATTTTCATAGAGGTTAGTGGTTAATGGTTAGTATGAGCGTTGTTAGTACGCCTTATTTTGTGGGCGAAAATATATTTTTCTGCAGATAGGCTAAAAAGAATACTTTTGCAAATTGAATTTTGAAAAATGATTCTCAAAAAAGAACAAAAAGATACTATTATCACAATTCTTACAAAAGGGACAATCGTACTTATCAATTTTGCAATCGTTGTATGTATTACTCAATTTTGGGGCGCTGAGGGGAAAGGTTATCAGGCTCTCTTTATTACAAATTTAGGGCTTATTGCCAATGTAACTAATATTTTTACGAACAGCAGTATATCTTATTATGTAAGAAAAGTG
>JAITUN010000272.1 GCA_031286285.1 Bacteroidales bacterium
TGTACATGATGATTGGGGCGACCAATTACGGATTTCAAATAATGAAGGTAGTTTTACGGGTGCTTCTTGGTGGAGGAGAACAACTAAAAATTGACAAAGAAGCCAGCACCTAACTTGCGGTTTGGCGCAACGGCGGCAGTAACCCCGCAGATAATTTTGTGCAAAATTGCACGTTTATCTCCCGCAGGAAGTGCAGTGAAGCCACCATTGCGCCAAGCAGGCGACAGCGTAGTGGATAGAAACGTAAAATTGAAGAATGTTAAACTTGATAAAATAAAATTCTTATGAAAGTGAAGACCATATTAATCGTACTTATTGTTATTATTTTCAAGAAGTTTGCTCAATCTCAAACAACGGATTATAACAATTTGGGCAATTGGGAAAATATTTGCTATTGCCAAATGAATGATGCGTATCACCCCGGTAACATTGTAAACGCGGATAATAATTGGCAACTTTTATTGGCGATGAAAAACGGACTGACACGAAAACAATTAGACTCTTTAAAAATTCCTTATACGAAAAGCCAATTGTTGCTTTTAGAAACGCAACGGTTATTGAGCCTGACAAAAAATGTTTATAAAACCTCCATTCCTATTTTAGATAGCGTGCAAACCACCAATTTGAGGAAACAATCGCAACTTATTGCAAACGACATTTACCCCGAAATAGAGAAACCATGTCGCGATTTGATTGCGCATTTATCAGAACAAAACAGGTCGAACAATGCCTATTCCATACTCTTCTCATACGTGTTGGACGGATTAATTTGGGAACGATTTGAAAAAGAAAATGTCGCAGAAAAATGGAGCGGGACAGGAATTTGGAGTGGAAATTACTGGTTTTTAACACCTAAACGCTCTTTTGTCTGCGGTGGAACAAATAGTTGGTCAAATGATGATGAAGGGTTTAAATTTAGTTGGAATTGGTCAAAAATAGAACATATAACGGATGGATTGTGGGAAATAAACGTTGATACACTTTTTTCATTAGCACAAGGCAATCCTGTTTCGAGCAAAGAAATAATTGATGAATTTGGAAAATTCGGTTTTTTAGATGAAAACTTAAATCTGGCTATTCCGATAATTAACGAAAAGGGAAACAACACTTTATGTTTACTTTCCAATAACATTATAGATAAACTGTTTGCTACATTTTTGGCAAAAACGAACATTGACGCATTAAAAACGTCATACAACTTTAACGACAATAACGAAACGCTTGTTATTGTTTACCATGAAGTCATGTTCGATTTAATGGACTTGTTAATGGAAAAACAAGTAATCCGGCTGCCGAAAGCATTTCAATTTCCCGACGAAGCAATTCTCACAGACGCCGCCGATTTAAGTTTTATTGTAATATATGATAATTAGAACAAATAAAATCATAAAATGCCGAACGCCTAACTCGCGTAGCCATTGCACAACCCTGAATTTTCTTTAAAATTTCCCGGATTTTTCCCAAAGTCGCTTTCAATACATCCATTCTGTCGAAAGATTATTTTTTGGTCTATGATTCTCAATGCCGAAAAATACGGGCTTAAATCGTCGGAGGAGAAGCCAAAAAACGAGAAAAGAAGCAGAAAAAACAGTTTGTAGTTGTGTTTGCATAGCCGTTGCTTTGGAAACCGTTTTTCTGCTAACGAATTTCAAATATTTCTTCAGATTATAAGTCAGGGCAGACATCAAAATATGTTTATTGGCAAGTTCAATTCCTCGTGTATTGACACGCTTCATATTCAGAAAATTAATCAATGTTCCCAATACTGGCTCAACTGTTGAGGTTCGCAAACGCGACATACATTGGGCATAAGCTTTATTCTCTGTCAGTTTCTTGTGCATTCGGTCGTAGCATTCTTTGTAGATGCTGTGAGACAGTTTTTTGAATTTGGTTTTTTCGCCGCAACATTCTTTGCATAGCGGATATTGTGGTTTTTGACGGTTACGGCAGAACGTGGAAGACAGAAAACAGAAAGCAAAAGACAGGAGGAAAAATTTTGATAAATATTTCGGAATTACCAGCAGGAGTTTACTTTTTTCGGATAATAACTGAGCAGGGAGAAGTGGTGAGAAAGGTGTTGAAGGAGTAGAGAAAATTTAATGATTGGCAAGGGTTGTCATAAAATTTTTAAAGCAACCCTTTTTTGTTTTGGAAAATGTATTATTTTTGCAGCGTAAATAAAAATAGATAAAAAGTATGGCAACATTGACTTTGGAATATAATACAAGAAACTTACTTGCCGAAAAAACGATAGCATATATTTTATCGTTAGGGGTTTTTAAAGCCAAAATAAATGGATTAGACCTTGCAATAGAGCAATTACAGGAAGGTAAAACCATTAGATGTAACGATTTTAATGACTATCTTGAAAAGGTAAAATAATGCGTTTGATTGAATTCACACACTTGTACTTAAAAGACTTGCGATTGGCTCGCAAAAGAGGATTACCCGAAGCAGAGTTGAATGTAATCGTCGAAAAACTCGCAAAAGATGAATTTTTGGATCCCAAATACAAAGACCATCCACTAAAAGGCAGTTATTTTGGATTTCGAGAATGCCATATTCGACCCGATTGGTTGTTAGTTTACAAAAAGAAAGATACAGAAAATTTATCATTGTTGTATCTTATGCGAACAGGTAGTCATTCGGATTTGTTTTAAGAAAGTGAAAAAGACATTGAGACTTGACAGGGCAAATATCGGTAATCGGAAAG
>JAITUN010000040.1 GCA_031286285.1 Bacteroidales bacterium
CAAATCGCCGAAAAACAGGAAGAGGCTAAATGGGGTAGCGGATTTATTGAACAGTTAAGCAAAGATTTAAGGGAAGAATTTCCTGATATGACGGGACTATCTCGGGCAAATCTTTTTAGAATGAAAAAGTTTTATTATTTCTATTCATCTGTAATACAACACAATCAATTTGTCGCACAACCTGTGCGACAAATTGATGATGCAATTGTCTCACAAGCTATGCGACAATTTGTCCCACAAGTTGTGGAACAAAAAAAAACATCTGTTAGTCAGTACAATATAAATATGGCACAACTTGTACCAAAATTACTTTCAATTCCTTGGGGACATAATGTAAGTATTTTTGAACAAGTCAAAGACATCAACCAGGCTCTTTTCTACATCAACAAAACCATTGAAAATAATTGGAGTCGCGCAGTGCTTGAATATCAAATCGAAACCAATCTGTACGGCAGACAGGGGAAAGCAGTTACGAATTTTTCTTTAACCTTGCCCGAGCCACAAAGCGACCTTGCCAATGAAATGATGAAAGATCCTTACAATTTCGATTTTCTACGTTTGTCGGAAAAAGTAAAAGAAACTGACCTTGAAAAAGCGCTTATACTGCATATTTCAAAGTTTTTGCCAGAATTGGGTATCGGCTTTGCCTACATGGGACGGCAGTTTGCAATCAAAGTTGGAGACGATGTTTATCGAACCGATTTGCTGTTTTATCACACAAGGCTGAAATGTTATGTGATTATTGAACTAAAAACAAGAAAATTTGAACCCGAATTTGTCGGAAAACTCAATTTTTACATCACAGCGATAAACGAATTGGTTAAAGATGCTCTTGATAAGCCATCAATCGGAATGTTGCTCTGTAAAAACAAAAATAATTACGCGGTAGAATTTTCGCTGAAAGATGTGAATAATCCCATTGGCGTGAGCACTTTCCATTATACGGAACTGGCTGATGATATAAAAGCTGCTTTGCCTTCGGCAAAAGATTTACAAAACGAACTTATAAATTTTGAAAGAGAGCATGGAAAAAGATCATAATATTTTTGGTTTTCATTACAAGTTTTACGCAAATGCTCCGAAAAGTAAAAAATCCCTGTTGACCTAATGAACATAAACCTCTCCGCAATCCAATTAACCGACCTTCTTCCGCAAAGAGAACCTTTTCTTTTTGTGGATAAAATTATAGATTTTAACTACGAAACTTACGCTTGCAAAACTGCGTTCCTCATTACAGAAAATTGTTTGTTAGTGGAAGATAATCGCTTGACAGAGGCGGGCTTGCTTGAAAATATTGCCCAAAGTTGCGCCACACAAATCGGGTTTGTAAATAAGTACATTCTGAAAAAGGATATTCAAATTGGATTTATTGGAGCGGTTAAAAATGTAAAAATTACTACTTTTGCGCCCGTTGGTAAAACGTTGGAAACGCATATCGAAATTGTAACGGAATTTGCAGATATGAAAATTGCAAATTGCACGGTATGTGTTGGCACACAAATTATTGCAGAAGGAGAGTTAAAAATAGCATTAAAACCTAACGATTAAAGATGGTAAAATTGGTAGAAGAGATTGAAGTGAAAGTGAGATTCAGTGAAGTAGATTCCATGGGTATTATTTGGCATGGCGCTTATGTTAAATACTTTGAGGACGCCCGCGAAGCGTTTGGCAAAAAATACAATTTCGGGTATCTATACATTCACAGCAATGGTTTTTACGCTCCATTAGTGGATCTTAGTTTTCAGTACAAGCAGCCGTTGAAATATGAAGATACTATGTTGGTTAAGATAACTTTCATCCCAACTGATGCTGCCAAAATTATCTTTGAATATGAAATTAGAAATGCGCAAACCGGCGAACTGTGCACCACCGGAAAAAGCGTCCAAGTGTTTTTAGATGCTAATTATCAATTGGTTTTGTTTAACCCTCCGTTTTATTTAAAATGGAAAGAGAAGCAAGGGGTGTTACAGAGATGAAAGAGAAAGTGTATATCATTGCGGCTCATATGGTTAATTCACTCGGCTTTTCAACAGAAGAGGTGGCTGCTGCCATGAAAGAACTTCGCTCCGGCTGCCGACTTGTTACCGGCTACTCCGATGCCACCACCCCAGCCATACTCGGTTTGGTTGACAAACCTGCGTTTCAGGAAAAATATAACGCTATAGCTCCTCAAAGAGATTTTACTTTCTTTGAACAATTGATGATTTTCTCTATTCAATCTGCATTAAACCAAACGAATATTGACCCGAAAAATAGTCGCGTTTTGTTTTTGTTTTCTACCACAAAAGGTAATATTGAACTGTTAGAACATCCTCATCACGATAAAGAGCGGATTCATATTTGGAAGTCGGCACAAATGGTTTCCCAATATTTTGAAAATCCCAATACGAGTTTGGTTATTTCCAATGCTTGTATTTCTGGAACACAGGCAATTATTGTGGCAAAACAGCTGTTAACAGTTGGGCATTATGAGCATATTGTGGTTTGCGGGGCAGACTGCATTTCAAAATTTGTGGTTTCAGGTTTTCAATCGTTTAAGGCGCTTTCTACACAAATTTGCAAACCTTTTGATTCCGGACGTGACGGGCTGAATATAGGCGAGGGTGCGGCTACCATGATTTTATCAATGAAAGAGGAAAATTCGGAATTTGTTGAAGTTTTTTCGGGAGCGAGCGCCAAC
>JAITUN010000170.1 GCA_031286285.1 Bacteroidales bacterium
AAAAATAAGAAGAAAATGGCAAAAACACTTTTTTTCATGGAAGCTCCTTTCTAAAAAAATTATATGCGAACATTGCCACAGCAATCATAAAAAATACAACACCGAAAATAACAATCCAAGGCGATGCGGTAAATTGTTGAAAAAGCATTCCTTGAATCGGATACCCTAAAGATTGCCCAATAAAAGGAAGCACCATAAGGACAGACAGAACTTTTCCGATAAGTTCTGTTGGTGTTTCCATTTGAATAAAAGTCATCAATGCGATACTTAGTATTTTTGCAGAAAAAGCGAAAGCAGCGCCCGCTGCCACCAAAACTATATAAGACACAAAAGCGGGAATGTCGAATAAGAGAACCAAGCCAATTGATATAGAAAATATACTGCTGAAAATAATAAATATGAATCCTTTAGGTATACTCAACCGTACTCCCAAAATACCAGCTATGATACCGCCTAAAACTCCGCCGAACATCATTATAGCGAGCGCTGTCCCTACATGTGTCATACTCATACCCAAATGTACTGTAATGAGAACAGGTAAGCCTATCGTGATCATAGAGCCAAATATTAACTCCATAAGAAATGCTGGAATAATACACTTGAAAATTATAGGCTTTTCTTTTAATATAAACCTGATTGACTGAGATAAATCGCTTTTTACTATTTGCGTCACGCTTTGCGTGCTACTGCCCAAAGTTTCCTGCTTATAGAATGGTATACGGATAAATAAATCCACAATAGCAGTAGAAATAAAACATACAGCGCAGCCAATTAAAATCGGGAACAATCCAAATCTATCATAGAGAATGCCGGCGATAGCCATACCGCCAGTCATAGAAAGCATATTTACAACCGCAATAACAGCATTGCCCGATGCCAGCTTATCAGAAGGCGCAAGCAGCGATATGCTCGAAGCTGTCGTAGCCATATATATGGCTTGAATAGCGTTAAATGCCAGCAGTTTTACAATTACAACAGGCACTACTTCGGTAAATAAGCCGCTAATCAGCATATATCCAACAATAATAGCTGTTATAGAAACATCAAGCCAAAACATAAGCCTGTGTTTCTTAAATCTGTCAGCCATTATACCGCCTATTGGCGTCATAATAATTAACGATGCAACGGGCAACCCCATAGCCAACCCGTACAAAGATGCCGAGCCGCTAATATTCAATATATGGAACGGCAGTACAGTTGATACAACCATGTTTCCGAATAAAGACATTATTTGCCCAATTACCATCAGCGAAAAATTTTTGTTCCATAATTTTTCTGTTATCTGCTCCATTTTTTTTGCTCTCCTTAAATTTAATTTTTGGCGAAGCCTTGACACTAATAATTCTAAAGTCTATTCTAAGGATAGAGTCAAGTAAATTTTCAAAAAAGGAGAAAATTTAATGAATAGCAAAGATGGATTATTATCCATTGGGGAAATGGCAAAATTGACCGGAGCTGGAATACAAGCACTTCGGTATTATGAACGGAAAAACATACTAAAACCCGCTTACGTTGACTCCTATTCGGGTTATCGCTACTACTCTTTGGAACAAAGCTATTTTGTGGATATAATAACAGTTTGTGTTGAGCTTGGTATTCCCCTGAAAGAGTTGAAAGGTTTATTTGAATCGGAAGATCCTGCCGTTCTATCGAATTTTTTCTTAAAAAATAAAGAAACCGCCGAAAAAAAAATAAAGATACTTAAAATAGGCTTAAGCCTTATGAGCAAAGCCTTGAAAAAGCTGGAAATTAATAAGCCATATAAAATAAGACAAATACATGCAAGAGAAATACCTGAAAAATTCTACTACGTAAAACCTTGTGGGTATTCAATAAGAAACATAAACCGAATAAAGCAGCTATTAGAACTACAAAAGCAGATGAAAGCCGAATTTGATATTAATGGCATTGAAGAACAGTTGGTTTTGTTAGAATATGGATTTTTATGCGAATATTCTCCCAGAGGAATTGAATATTATGTTTTTACAGAAATTCCAAAATGTCTAGCAAACGAAAGCACAAAAACCATCCCGTCAGGAACTTATTTTTTTAGACAGGATATGAACAACAAAATTGAAGATGCTCCTGCAATCTTTGAACAACACATTACAAATAAAGATTATTTCTTTGTTATTGAAGTCGAAGAACTAATTAGTGGAAAATCGAGATTAAACAAACCTATACATGAACTTAGGTTAATTACATTTTAAAATATTCAAATACCCATGCTATTCCAGTTGTCAAAGTCAAATTAAACGGGAATGGTGTCCACCCCGCCGCTGATTTTGTATGTGACATATCAGACCATGTAACAGATGCAAAATTCAAACCGCCTCGTACATCAAATGCCAATGATTGCGTCCTAAAACGCCAGCCAGCCAGTAATTTAGGTGTTAAATTGAATGTAACATATTCCGTAATCCTATTGTTCCAAAAAAACAGACGCAGCATAAATCCTACACTCAATCCACCATCATAATTCATAAACTGCCCAAGTGGATACCAAATATAACCAAATTGTAATTGTGTATCCCAAATAGCAGCATTAGCCGGACCTGTCGAAAAACGCATTTCAAGTGAATGAGAGAAAGAAAAAATCATTCCGCCATATAGAGCCACGCCAAATTCCTGATTTGAGGCAATACCAAAAGCTGTTGCGGCAGTGCCTATTGGATTGGGCAAAAAAGCAAATATTGCCCAAGGGTTTACTCCAGCATAAAACGTTATGTTTCTATCGTATTCAGAGGCACTTACAGATTGCGATTCTTCAGCCGTAAAAAAAAGAGAAAAACCTGCGAATAAAACTATTAACAACAAACTTTTTATTATC
>JAITUN010000200.1 GCA_031286285.1 Bacteroidales bacterium
AAGTTTTTCAATACATTTTTTTGTTAATAAGCCTGTTACAAATTCTTTCAAATCCCCTTTAAAAAAGGTAACTTTATCGCCGAGTGTTCGGTGATATGTCGCAATTTTCATTAAACCAATGGGCGGATATTTGTTTTTATAATTTGGCTCTATCAATAAGATATTTCTCATTTGTATTTTTCCTCAATTTTTTGAATTAAGTTTTCTGCAAGGTCTTTCGTTAGAACATTATTGATGATAGTAAATATTTCACCCAAAAACTTTCTGTCATTTTTGTTTAATTTTGAAAGTTTGTCCGTCCGGAAAGCTGACTTGTCTTTTATTTCAGTTTCGGGTATTTCATGAGGAATTATTGTTGTTTCAATCTTTGAAGTTGCACGTTCAATTATTTTATTGATTGGTATAGAAGCGCCGTCATTATTCGCTTTTAACTTATCTAAAGTTATCACGGCTTTTTCGGCTTTCTCTTTTTTATCTTCTAACTTTTGCAATAATTCTTCTTTTTCTGCTTTATTGATAAAACCCTCCTTTTCTTTCTTCTCAAAATCAGTT
Organism: Bacteroidales bacterium; assembly: GCA_031286285.1. Taxonomy (GTDB): domain Bacteria; phylum Bacteroidota; class Bacteroidia; order Bacteroidales; family WCHB1-69; genus WRNX01. The sequence continues at coordinate 553 of JAITUN010000200.1, forward strand.
TTCAAATCTGCATAACCGCTAATGTCTTTAATTGCAGTATTTACTTTTGAAGCATCATAACACAATTTGTGAATTTCAGAATGAAAAAATGCTTTTAATTTATCTTCAAAATTCGTGCAAATAACATTTTCAGAAAAATAATCTCGTCTTGCATTTGGGTGTAACTCTTGATGCAACGCGTGTACTTCGCCAAAGAAATAAAACTGGAAACGCTTATCTCTGTGTAGTTTGACGAGAGTATCATCATTTCCAATTTGAATATTCGCTTTTCTTAATCTGAAACCACGCGCAAAGTTAATTTGATTTAAAGATTGATTTTTTTCTGATATTCCATACCAGCCCCAAAACAAAAGTTCGCCTTCTTTGTTTGTTTCTTTAAAAAATAGAATATCAATAACTTCTCCTATTTTTTTCTTGTTATTTTGGTCATTCTCGTAGATATACCAATTATAACCTTTGAAAAGCTGCTCAGTATTAACAAAAGTATTATACTCATCAAGTTTTATGCTTTCCTTTTTCAATTCATCAGAAATTCTTTCCGAAAAAAGAGATTTTTTGAATGGAACGGGCGCAACCATAGACAAATATTGTCTAATATCTTTAACGTCCAACAAAGCGTCATTTGTAACATCTTCCAAAATTACTTTGAAATAGTGTTCATCTGGGTTTTCTTTTTCTTGTTTAAAAGATGTAACCGCGTCAATTACAGCAGATGCTTCTTCTTTGCGTGTGCGGTCTGCAATTATGTTTTTTAACTTTTTCGCGTCCCAAATCATTACTGATTTTACATTCTCCCCTTGTGATGAAGTCTCGAAAATAAGTTTGTCGCAATAACCTAAACCGCCAAGTCGTCCAATGCCACGAAAACCTTTATCTACACCTTTCTGTTTTGTAGATTGAGCTATGTTTTTCAAAATTTCAACGACATTATCTTTTTCAATTCCTATTGCATCGTCTTCAATTTCAATTCTTCTTTTTTCGGGATTAATTGTGATATAAATGTTACCGTCAGCAACTAAACCAATTTTACGCGCTTTGTCTATTGCATCTGCAGAATTTTGAATGTATTCGCGATAAACAAAACGCGGGTCATCATACATTGACGTTGTCAACGATTCAATAACATCTTTTCCTATAATTGTTCTTTCGGTTTTATCCATTCTTAAATTGTTTATAAAGCGGTCGTGGAAATTTGATATTTAAAGGCGAACGGAAAATAGGATTTTGTAGTATATATTCACCTTGTTCTAACCTTGTAAGCATTGATTTATAAACAGATGGCATATATTGAAAATCTGATTTTGAAACTTCTATTACGTTTGTTCTGCCAAAAGCGTGAGTTGCGCAATTACCTTTTACACGGTCGTGAATATCGCTTTTAAACTGTTCGGCAGCAAAAAGTATAATTCCTAATGAGCGACCACGTTCCGTAATATCAAGTAATTGCCTTAAAATTGGCGAACTTTTGGGAACATCCTTGCTGCCGTATTTATTTAATTCGTCAATGAAAATAATGATTTTTGACGGAATTTCTGAATCTTCTCTTTCAATTTGTCCTAATTTCAAATCATAAATTGCACGCATAACATCTCCAAAAACAAATCCTTGTGCTTCTTCATCTAATTTTGCAATGTCAACTACAAACACATCATTTTTTTGAATTTGTTTGATGGAATCTTGTAAACGAATTTCCGAGCCATCCGGTTTCAAAGAATTTGAAAAGAATAAATTACGCTCTAATGATTTTCTAAACAATCGGTAAAATTTTCTCCAGCTTAACACTGAAATTGTTTTGTCTTTTCCTGTATCTCCTTTTTCTTGGTATTTTTTGATTTCGTCTTTTAAATCTTCCCAATTTGTAATTCCACTAAAAGTTCCCTCGCCAGAAGTAATGAAACTTACGATGGACTCCATTGTCTGCGTTGGGTCGTCAATATTTGCAAACAGCAAATCCAAACTTTCTTTGTCGTCTTCAAACAAATATTTGTATTGAAATGCCTTTTTGAGCTCCTGCTGGCTTTTCACATCTTTTATATCTGCGTATGTCGTTGACTTTACATCTTTTGAATATGGATAAAAATATTTAACATTGCTAAAAGGTTTTATATCCAAACCTAATTCCGCATAGATATTTTTGTCGTTTTCAGGTAATTCTTCGTTTGGCTCGTCAATTGCCAATAAATCACGACCTTTCACATTCAAAAATACAAACGCCACGCTTTCATCTTTAACTTCTTTCAAATAGCGTTCTTGGATATTTTTGAGCAAAAACATTGCATAAGAAGTTTTTGACGCCAAACCCGAAATTCCCGAAATATTGAGGTGTGCACCTTCGGGTCCAATCAGAAAATGAGAATTGAAGTTCACAGGAATTTTGATTCTATCTTCACCCTCATACATTTCAATTATTCCGCAAGGCAATGGATTTTTAATATTTTCTAATCCCAAGGCTTTTGTAACATCAACAGGGTCTGCAAATGTTACGATTGCACCGTCCAAAACTGGCGTGTAAATATTTTTGGTATTCCCTACAACTCTTGCTTTTATATAGTTCATACCGATTCTATTTGTGTATAATTTTGCTTCTACTTCGCCAAAGTCACTTGATATAAAACCTGCTAAAAAACTCGCACCGTCTGTTAAATGTGAGATTTCCTCTACAACTCCAAAAGTTACAGAATCATTTAGGTGTGAAACTTTTATTACATCAAACGGCTTAATAATCCGTTCTTTGTCAGTCCAAAAGAAAAAGTAATCTACGGTTGTAGGAACTTTTTCGGTGGCTATGATTTTTCCTATTTTCTTCATTAGAATATATTTAGAAAGTTTATATCACTTAAATATTTGCTTTTGATAAATGTTTCCGTTAAATAAATCGGGTACAAATGATTTGCCCATCGGTCATCTTTTCCATAACAAACTGGGTTTCGCTCATTGATAATATTTGCAGTTATCAAATCAACTTCTTGGCTGTCAAGTCCATTCTCTATTTCTTCGTCGGTTATCAGAATTTTCTCAATTTTCAAAACTCCTGCAAAAGGGCTTGCCGAGTGTTCTTTTTCTCTAATTCGCACATACCAAATTGCAAAATAAACATTGCCTACCATTTCGCTTTTGTACTTATACACAGGCGTTCTGTGAAAAAGTTTGAGGTCGGCAATTTTGTCGGCATTGCTCTTTCCGTCTTTATCTTTGCATAATTCTGGATTAAACATTTTCGATACACCGATAACGCTTTTATAGTGATTTTTGATTTTTATTAGTTCTTTGAAATCGCCTGTTTTCATCGGTTTATATTGCAATGAGCCGTCTTTTATCAGATATTTGTTTGCATTTATCAAACCTTTATCGTAGAGTGAAGCAACAATTTTTTTCTCTGTTTCAATCATTTCGTCTTGAATTGTAGCAATGCCGAGATGTTCGTATTTTGTGCCATCATCTTGTTTTTTGGAATTGTACGACAATATTTTATCAAATTGGATGCCTCGTTTTGTGAGTGTTGAAAGATTATTGACTTTGTCTTTCAATCTATTGAAAAATAATTCGGCTTTAATGCTTGGCTCTGAGTTTGCTACATTTGGTAATGAAAAAACTAATTTACGTTCAAACTCCGCATTCTTGAATTTGTCAGGTGATTGCCTTTGGCAACACGCAACGCCGATTTGTCCCGCAATAACAGGATAGACATTTCTATTTATTTCAATATCATCAACTTTGTAAGTTCTACGTGAGCCATCTAAAAAGAAGTGAAACAATGGGGCATCGCTAATGATTTTATTTGCCGTTTCTTTAATACTTTTTGTAGTTTTCAGACTTGTATCAGTCTCTCCACAAGAATTTTTCACCAACGAAAATTCATTGCCTTTGTCTTCGTAGTCGAGGGTAGGCATTCTTATCTCATCATCAGCGCAATAACGGAAAGACTGATAACATTTTCCGTTAGTTTCATTAGCAATAAAATCTAATACCTTGTTTGTCATTCTTTTGGGTGGTTGGGTGGGGGTGGCGGAGTGGTATTTAATTCTACTTTCAGCATTTCATAAATTTCTTGCCATGACTTGAGATATAAACCTGTATTGACATCGGAAAGTGTCGTGAATGTTTTGGAGTTGTAAAAAAGATTGATAGCCGCAAGTTGCTCAATACCCGATTCTGTGAGTTCAGTAACTATTGCTTTGGCAATTTCTTCCATTTCATAAAAACCGGTAATTTCCAACAATTTGATTGCACCAAGCGATTCTGTAGTACAGAGGCATATTTGATGCGTATCTTCTCTATGAGTAAGTTTTTCGATTAGGTTTTCCATTGATAATTTGCCCTTTTCGTACTGTTTTATTTGAGAAGTTACCCAATCGTCTGCTATCGGGCCTTCTACTATATCGTAACTGTGAGCAGGTTTTGGAATATTAGGGTCGCGATTCATCATTACAAATTCTACCCATTCACGACAAGGCTGTGGAAAACGAAGAACTTTATAAATGCTGTCGGTATAGGCTGTTTCATAAAACACAAATTCTGTTACTACGGGCATCGCATTATGTTCGCGGGCAATACGTTCTGCCCAGCGTTTGGCATGTTTTTTGATATTGGTAACGTAAAAACCTTTTCCAAAATCTTTATTCGCTTCGGCTTGCGATAAGTCAATGGTTTCAATTCGGGTGTAACTGCCGTGGTATACTTTCATTAGAACGTTCCTCCATGATTACGACAAACATTCAACAACGTACGAACTGTGTAATAAGGATTTTCTGTATGTTCTACATCATAAAATTCATTCAGAAAATCAATGCCGCCGTATTGTTTCAAATATGTATATGCTTTTTTTACAGGCAGTTTGTAACTTCCGGCAAACTCAAATATTATCATATTCATATATTCTATCCAATAGCGTTTTTCTTTATTTAGTGTTCGTGTTTTCATATCTTTACGCTTTTAAATTATGGCGCAAAATTACGTTAAATTTTTCAATTCTGTAAATGCGTTTAAAAATTCGTTGTAATTGTCCAAATGGTGTTTTATGAGAAATTGTCTTTTCGGGGTTATTTGTCTGTTTGCCAAATCACTGCACAGCCATTGTTTACAACGTGGTGGCGGCTTGGCGCAGGCGGGGCTTACACTGACGCTCGGACGGGCGCAAAACTTGCAAATTTGCACAAACTTTCAGGCGAGTTACTGCCCCGCTTGCGCCAAACCGCTTGTGTCTGTTGCACAACGCCGCAAAAATAGCAAAAAATCATTTTTTTCTTCAAAAAGAGTGTTTTATATTAATTTTAATGTATCTTTGTGGCTGATAATAATTTAACACTATGCAA
>JAITUN010000303.1 GCA_031286285.1 Bacteroidales bacterium
ATAACAACAAACAAGTGATAGTCATCACAAAAGCGCCATTATGAAAAGAATTATTATTAAGCAATGCAGATACCCAAAAACTATGGTCAATAAACAATATAAATAAAAAAGAGGTAAAAATAAGAATAGCAGGGGCAAATGTTGCCGGTAATAGATTGGGTTTTATGGTTTTAAAAATCAAATAACTGATTGTAATAATAGCAAAAAATTGTATGATGGAAAACCAAAAGGCAGCATGAACATAACTTCCCGTAACAAAGTTGAGCGTGAAAAAAAGTAGCATATCTGGGAAAAAATTTGGAGCCGCATTAAGCGTCCAACCATTTATTGTATATCCATCTTCAAACCAGTCTCGATATAATGAAGGAAGATATAAGGTGTCGGCAGTGAAAAAACTTTCCAAATCACTAAGAGACAGAGATGAAAACCAAAACAACTGAACCATCAAAGCAATAATCAGAGCAACAATAAACCACAGATATTTATACAGGCTTTTTATTTGCATATTTTTATCTTTAAATACCGGCGCAAAAGTAAACAAAAAAAAATCTATCTTTGCAAAAAAATGAAGAAAATAAAGAATGAAAATAATAACATTCTGTAAATCTTACATAGAGCTATGTATTTGGTTGCTTATTTTTGCTGTTGGAATGCGTTTTTTCGAGGCAGTTCTTTTAAGCATGAACCATCATGATTTCGGTTCAAGCATAGTGTGGAATTTGACAGGACTTTGTTATGATATTACTTTGTTCCTGCGAATAAGTGTTTGGATATTAATAGTATTCATTGCATTTTGTTTCCTGAGTGAAAAGACAACGAGAATTATTATTAGAATCCTCCTAAGTTTAATATTGCTGATATCGTTGATGTTAATAGTTTTTTTTGCCACTTCCGGATATCTCTTAGACAAAGTGATCTTTGCTTATTCATTGAAAGAGATATGGGGCATCATCCGAGCGAGCAGTAGTAGTCCTGTTTGGGTTTATATTGTAGTTATTGGATTGCCTGTTTTGTATTTTTGGTTATCGGGGAAAAGAATTAAAATCAATCGGGTATTGTTAGTAATATTTACGGTTTTTACTCTTCTGTCATTTTTTATTTTCAGCAATCTTCCACTATATACAGAACAGTATCATGTAAAAACAAATAAAGAGTACTTTTTTTGGAAAAGCGTCTTTAAAAAACCAACATCCGCATTTACGGAAAATGACAGGGAAATAATAAAAGCCGTAAATGAATTTCGCAGCTATTTTCCCGAACTGATATTTGAAGAAGTAGAGTTTCCTTTTCTTTATAAAGCCAAGTATAAAGATGTTTTATCCTCATTCTTCAACTTAAAAGCTGAACCTCCGAACTTGGTTTTTATTATTATCGAAGGCGTGGGATATGAGCATGTTTATGATAATTATCAATTAATGCCTTTTTTAGATTCACTTTCAAAAGAGAGTTTAAGTTGGGAATACTGTTTAAGTACTTCATCCCGAACCTTCGGCGTATTTCCTGCGCTGTTTGGCGCATTGCCTTTAGGGGAAAAAGGTTTTATGGATCAATGTCCCAACAATCCCGAATATCACTCATTGCCACGTATTTTGCATAAAAATGGTTACACAAATCATTTTTTCCATGGCGGATGGATGGAATTTGATAATATGTCATGTTTTGCAGAGACAAATGACATGGAATATTTTAAAAATGAAGATTGGGAGCAGGATATTAAAAATGAAGCTATCTATTCTGAAGATAGGTGGGGCTATGAAGATCATTTAACCTATTTGCAAGCACATCGAAAACTAAACAATATATCATCACCCCGCATGGATGTATATTTGTCGCTCTCCACACATGAGCCATTCGAATATCCAAATAATTCACATTTTCAAGATGTGCTAAAAAATAAAACCATTCAAAATAAAACTCTATCTGAAGAAGAAAAAGCGGATATTTTTAAATACATCAATATATATGGATGTTATTTCTATGCCGATTGGTCTATAGAACAGTTGATAGAAGGCTACAAAAAAAGAGAGGATTTTGAGAATACTATTTTTATCATTACCGGCGATCACATCCCTTTTGCGAGACAATTCGGCGGATACGAAAACTATCATGTTCCGTTAATCATTTATTCTCCCATGTTAAAATCGGGCAGAAGCATGAAAGGCGTGGTAACGCACCGAGATATAACACCTACACTTCTTTCGTTATTAAAATACAACTATGATATCGAAACTCCCTCAGAAGTAACATGGCTGACTACAGCATTGGATACCTCTTTAAAATTCAATGCCAATACTTTTTCTCCATTACAAATTATAGATCACTCTGTCGGCGGTGTTGTGTATAAAAATTATATGCTTTGTGAAGGAATTATTGAAGAATTTACCGATGGCATTCCCCGTAAAATTAATAATCCTGATATTTTCCAACAGATGAATCGTTTGCAATCGCTGTATCAATTTCTTGATCAATATATTCTAAACAATGAGGTTTTGATACAAAATCACTATGCACACAAATTTAAAAATACAATCATCAATATTGAAGATACCATTACTCAAGAAAGTTATTTTGCTGAAAAATCAAAATTGAAAGTAACGGAAGCT
>JAITUN010000004.1 GCA_031286285.1 Bacteroidales bacterium
AAGCAATTCTATCAACAAACGAATGAGGTTAATGAGGTTAAGGGTTTGTGGGGTGTCATTTAGCTACTGAGGTTGTTTTGTTTATGAAATTAGGTGAAAATGAGGTTTTTATAGGACAATCAAGCAAATTGTATTTTGATATTTCAAAGTATGTTTTAGTTATTTTTAATGATTTTGCCCTGATTTTGGGTCTCTTTCGCGAGGGACAAGAATGGGAAGAGTAGGACAAAAAAAAGAGCCTTACATACTCACATAAAGCTCTGTAATGTTCAATATAGAATCTTTATTGTTTCACAACTTTTTTAACAACTTCGCCTTGTTCGGTAACTATTTTCACAAAATACAATCCGGCCTGCAAGTGCGCAATATTGATTACCACCCCGTCAGCCTGCGGCTGCCACCCCTCCATAAATGGAGGGGAATTTCCGCCGTCATTCCGAGCGAAGCGAGGAATCTCCTGCATTCTCCCATAAATATCAAAAATCTCTATACTCACTACTCTATACTCACTACTCACTACTCGTAACTCTCCGGTGGTGGGGTTGGGAATGATATTTATTATTTCCATCCTTATTTCATCAATGTTATCGGGAGTACAGAAACATCTATTACATTGTGGATTATCCAAAAACTCAACAATATCATTATTTTTGAAACAAACTAATTTGTTTGGGAAAGATTCATACAACGGAATATAATTATCAATTGTACCGAATAATCCTCTATAGCTTCCAGTACCCTCATACCAAACATCATTCAATCCTAAGGATTTATCAAGATAAAAAACTTTTTTATTGTTCTCTATTTCAATTTTTTGAATAATGGAATACCTATCTTCATCCAAATAAAAACTTGTATGATCCATGATCCCACCATGCACAATTTTATCACCAACAGAAGCGCCAAAATCATATAATAGTATATCTATTTCGGGATAATCCCAATAGTAGGGTTTAAAATAGACTTTCTGCTCTACGTTTCTTATAAAACCATAAGGCAGAGATTGCTCATTGATACACTCTAAGGTAGTATCGCTTAAAATATACAATTTCTGATAAAGTAAATCATTAATTGTTGTGTCTCCTTTTATTCCATATTGATGGAACCCATAGGGACTAATTCGATATTCTTCATTCCAAATAGCGTTATCGGTAGGAAACGCAGTTTGTGCAAACGAGGAAACGCATAAAGTTGTAAAAAAAAGAATAATTATTTTTTTCATAAATTTATTTTTATATGGGTTAATATTTTGGGTTATTTGTTTTATTATGTTGCCCTTACAGGGCGTTTTTTCTCGTACGTTATTTCGTTCTCCCGAGGCGTTGCCATCGGGCTGAATTATTTCGGGCTTTCAGCCCGATGGTTAGCCGGTCTCTTATTGTACCCTCAGTCTTTGTCCTACTTCAATATGATCGCCTTTGATGTTGTTTAGTGTTCGGAGTTGATTTTCGGTAATACTATATTTTGTACATATTTTAAAGATGGTTTCACCATTCGCAACGGTGTGATAGACAGGCAAAGAATTAGGCGTATTTAGTAGCTGTTCGCGTGATGAATTTTCATCGGAATTAATCTCTTCCGTTTTTTCAAAGTTGTCAATAGGATTTGGTTTTACTACAGAAACCTTAATAAAATCGTTGGGTGTGAGGGTAATCAAGTTGGATTGTAATTTTCTTTCGGAAAAATTAATCACTTTTTCAGGATTAAAAAACTCATTAAAGAGTCTAGTTTCAAAGTGAAGTGCGTTTTTTTTATTTTGCTCATTATTAACAACATACCCTACAAGTTCACCTGCATTCACTTTTTGTCCTGTCGCTACGCACACCTTATCAAGCAGCGCATAAAGTGTTTCTAATCCGTTATAATGTCTTATTACTACGGTATTTCCGTACTCTTCAAATTTTTTAGCAATTCGAACTACTCCGTCAAAACAAGCTACCACCGGTTCTCTCTTTTGAACAGCAAAATCTATTCCTGTATGTTGTTTCCCTTTATATTTCACGAAACCGGTGGAAACAGCGCCTGAAACTGGAAATGCAAAAGGGGTATTTCCATCTTGTACAAGCATAATTTTCAACTGATTGTCATAGAATGGGATTTCGATCATTTCACTTCGAATAAATAGAGTATCCCAAATATTTTGATACAATGAAAAAGCAGGGATTTGGTTGTTGTTTTTAATGATAGCTGATTGAGCAATATTCAAATTGGGATAATTATCACAACTTTGAACAGTTTTATTCATTATTCTGTTTTGCGTATTTTCGTCAATATCGATGAACGTTGTTTGTGCAGAAATAGAAAAAGAGAAAAAAGTAAAGAGGTAAAGAGGTAAAAAGGTAAAGAATTTTGAATGAATAAGTGATAAGAGACGAGTGTCGAGTAACATTTTGTTTATTCTTTTTGAACCTTTAATCTTTTAACCTTTATAACTATTAACTACTAGTTGCTCTATTTTCAATTTTTAAAAAGGAAGCCAAAATCAGTGAAGTAAAACCAAAAATCAATATCATGATTGTTTGCGCAGTCCATCCAATCCATCCTGCTGCTAATCCTTGTGCATAGTCCACACGATAAAGCACTAATATTCCGGCAACGATAAGCGGGTAAGCGCCCAAGCCTCCTTGAGAAATAATAAAACCAATTGTGCCTACAACCATGACGACAAAAGCGGGCATGGGACCCAGAAATTTCAAAAAGTCAAAAGCGAAGAAACACAAAAAAACTCCTAAATAGTAAAACGCCCAAATTGCAATGGTATAAATGATAAATAAATATGGTTTTTTTAAGTCTTTTATTGATATGAGTCCTTGCCATAAACCTACTACAATTTTTTTAACAAATCTAATAAATATTGATTGTGTAACATTTTTTTGGTTAATTTTATTTTTTTTCTTTATATATGAAATAATTATCAATAGAGCAGTGGCAATAATAGTAGCTATCAAAAACAAATATTTTAATTTCCAAAACCATACCCATTTTTCATCAATCCATACTCCTAGGGTTATTCCTTCCTTTTTATTGACAATCAGATTTGATAACAAATCATTATTCAAGAAGATAATAAAGACAAAAAGAAAGGCAAAAATAAGTAAATCAATGATTCGTTCAACAACAACTGTACCAAACGATTTTTGAAAAGGTATTTGGTCATACCGTTGTAAAAAAGTACAACGCAAAACTTCGCCAAGTCGAGGAACTGCTAAGTTTGCTAAGTAGCAAGTCATAACCGAATAAAAAGCAGTTGTTTTACGCACGTGATATCCCAATGGGTCAATCATTAAAATATTTCTGATAGCTCTAAAGAAGTGTGCTAATAGTGCACAAATCATTGAAATAAATATAAAAAGAATACTTTTAAAATTAAGTATTCCAGTTGCACTCTCTTTAATAGTTTTCACATCCTCTGGTTTTAAGTCTTTTATAGAGAACCAAACAAAAAAGATTCCAAGTCCTAGGAAAACAAGAAGTTGAACGACTTTATTTTTCATAATTATTATTCAACAGATACTGATTTTGCTAAATTTCTAGGTTTGTCCACATCACAACCTCTCAATAAAGCAACGTGGTATGCAAGTAGTTGTAATGGGACAGAAGCCACTAAAGGGGATAATAGTTCTTCTGTTTTTGGTATTTCGATACAGAAATCCGACATACTTTTCACGACTTCATCTCCTTGAGACACAACAGAGATAATTTTACCTCTTCTAGACTTAACTTCTTGAATGTTGCTTACTACTTTTTCATAAGATTCTTGTTCGGTAGCCACCACTACCACAGGCATTTCTTCATCAATGAGAGCAATGGGACCATGTTTCATTTCTGCGGCTGGGTATCCTTCTGCATGGATATAAGATATCTCTTTAAGCTTCAAAGCACCTTCAAGTGCAACAGGGAAATTAACACCACGACCTAAGTAGATGGCATTTCTTTTATCTTTAAAATAGGGTGCAATCTTCTGAATTTCATCATTATTTATAAGGATAGTTTCAATTTTTTGAGGAATTGATTCTAATCCGTTTACCAGTTGATAATAATATGAAAGTGGAATTGTTCCTTTTTTTCGTGCAAGGCTTAGTGCCATAAGTGTGAGTACGGTAACCTGAGCTGTAAAAGCTTTTGTTGAAGCTACTCCAATTTCCGGGCCGGCATGAGTATAAGATCCGGCATGTGTATTTCGGGCAACACTTGAACCCACCACATTACAGATTCCAATAACAGTAGCTCCTTTACTTTTCGCCAAATCAATGGCTGCAAGTGTGTCTGCAGTTTCTCCTGATTGTGAGATAACTATCAACACGTCTTCTTCGCAAATAACCGGATTTCGATATCGAAATTCAGAGGCATATTCAACTTCTACAGGAACACGGATTAGGCTCTCAAAGATATATTCTGCTACTAAGCCGGCATGCCATGAAGTTCCACAAGCAGCTATGATGAAACGTTTTGCCTTAAGCATTTTGTTTTCATATTCAATAATACCGCCGAGTGAAACCACATCTTTCCTAGTATTGAGTCTTCCTCTCATGCTATCAACAATAGCTTTAGGTTGTTCAAAAATTTCTTTAAGCATGTAGTGTTCAAAACCGTCTTTTTCAATTTGATCCAATTTCAATTCTAGCTTTTGGATAAAAGTACGTTGTTTTTCATTTTGGATATTAGTTATTTCAAGTTCTTTATTTGGGTGAATTACAGCTACTTCTTCATCATTCAAATAAACCACCTTTTGGGTATATTCAACAATAGGTGCGCCATCTGACCCAACAAAAAATTCATTTTTTCCAAGACCGATAAGTAATGGACTTCCTTTTTTGGCAACAATTACCTGCATGGGGTTTTCCGTTGATAAAATAGCTAAAGCATAAGTTCCAACTATTACAGAAAGAGCCATTCTGACTGCTTCAGCAAGATCAACTTTCTCAGTTTTTCTGATATCTTGAATTAAATGTACTAATACTTCCGTATCGGTATTGCTTCTAAAGATATATCCACGTTCAATGAGTTCATTTTTTAAACTCAAATAATTTTCAATAATACCGTTATGAATTAATGCTAATGAGCCATCTTCAGATAAGTGTGGGTGTGCATTCTCATCATTTGGTTCTCCATGTGTTGCCCATCTTGTATGTGCTATTCCTGTAAAAGCAACAACATCTTTTGTAGAACAATAATTTTCAAGGTCTACCACTTTCCCTTGTTTTTTATAGAGTTGAACACAGTTATTACAAAGCAATGCAACACCAGCGCTATCGTATCCTCTATATTCTAATCTTTTTAATCCATTTATCAAGAAAGGGTATGCCTGTCTATTTCCTGTATAGGCTACAATTCCACACATAATAATTATTATTTGTAAAGCTGTTAATATTCTGTATAAAATAATTCTAATCTAAGTCGTGAAGCGGTATCCGAAGGATTCAAAGGATTAGTTCCTCTTACTAACAATCTATTAGCATTTGCAGCAGCTCCTCTTACTACCAAATTGATATAAGGTTTAAAATTATCTCTCAGAATTATATCTTGAATATATCTTGTAATACGGAATCTATATTCGTTTGTTTCTTCATTATAGATCCCTCCCCAATAGGAAGTGCTTGTAAAACTCTCATCATCAGGCAAAACTACTGTAATTCCTGAAGCATTAAGTCCTTGAACACCTAACCTTATCGGAGGTGGATATAAGGATAGTTCTTCTTTTTCACCAATGTTTGTAATTACTAATTCTGCTTTATTGATCACTATTTTTTTATTTTCGAATGTTTTTTTCAGATAAGGAAAACTGATTTTTGTTTTTATGCCTCCCATAGACTGCAGATAAAGCACCTCTTTTCCTTTTGTTGTGTCTTTTTGGAGTACTTGTTTTACAAAATTGGAATTTCCATTTTCATATTCGTGATGATAAGAATTAAATCTTACGGCATCTTGATTATTTATTATTAATGAGAATAATTTCTGTTCACTTCCATTATTATAATAGATTTGTATACCAGATAGTGCGCTTGTTAAAGTAAAGTTAACCATTGAACCGTTGTTTTGGTAGGGTTCGGCACAAATATATAATCCTTTAAAGAAATCTTTAAATTTTTCAGGAGTTTGTAGTTTATCGGTATTTTCAAGAATTTTTTTTCCAAGTTCATCTTGTAATCTTATTCGTAAATGAGCTTCCATTGTATCCATCATACTTTTATTTGGAGTATGTATTGGGCGAAATTCAGGTACGTAAGTAAGATTGTCAGGAAAATATTCAATAGAGCTATTTTGGAGATATGTGTTTGATGGTAAAATATCTTCTTTTAATTCATAAACTTTAATAATAAAAGGCTTAAGTGTATCTCCATAGAAATCGCCGGAATACCTCAATGTTAAAACGATAGAATCAAGAGTAGGATTATTTCCCGCATTAAGGCTATTGCCTTCAGGAATAAATTGCGTGTATATACAAGCAGTAGTAGTTCCAAAAACTTCGTCTTTCAACCAACCTAAAAAATTGTATATGAGGCCTGTTGTATTTAATAATGTATCTTCTTTAACAGAATATGCAACTAAAGTTGTTGTATCTGTAAAAGTAGCTTTTAGAAGGTCATCTTTAAAATTAAGTCCTATAGAATTGATCTCTTTTTTGCAACTCTGAGAAAATAATAAAAAGAGAAACAAAAAAATGGCGATACAATTTTTCAAACTAAAACTAAAATTCTCTTGGAGGTAGTTCCAGAAGTTCTTCATAAAAATGGTTATATTCATCAACATATTCTAAATAATCTTCCGTATCAGGGTGTATAATTGTGGGATATTCGTATTGTTTCATATATTTTTTTAATGAAGGAGTAATATTGGGATGTCCAATTACAACTGCATCAGAAAAATCAATCGCTGTCTTAACTATAGTATCATATCCCGCAACACCTTTAAAATGGGTTAAAAAAACACGAGGGATTCCTGTTATTTTTATCTTTTTCAAAAAATGCGAAGAAAATTTTTCAGGAAAATAATCATTATACAAGGAGGTTAAAATTCTAACATCTTGAAAAAGGGGATTATCTTTATAAACCGTACGGATAAAAATAGGAATTAAAGAACTTAGCCATCCATGACAATGAATAATATCAGGATTCCATCCTAATTTTCTAACAGTCTCAATCACTCCTTTGGCATAGAAGAGAATACGAGAATCGTTGTCCTCAAAAAACCTTTCTTCTTCATCAACAAAAAGTGCTTTTCTTCTAAAAAAGTCTTCACTATCAATAAAATATACCTGCATACGAACTGCTTGCAACGAAGCTACTTTTATAATGAGCGGATAATCGGTATCTTCAATAATAATATTTTGACCAGAGAGCCGTATTACTTCATGTAACATATTTTTTCTCTCATTTACTAAGCCATATTTAGGCATAAATGTTCTTATTTCATTTTCTCTTTCTTGAATTCCTTGCGGTAAAAATCTGCAAATAGATGAGACATAACTCTCAGGTAAGTAAGGAAATATTTCAGGAGTTATGAATAAGATTCTTTTTTTTGACATACTCAAAAATTCAATGTGCAAAAATATATAAAAAAATCGCAAGAACAAGAAACTATTAAAAAAAAAAACATTTAAGTAGAATATTTAAAAAAAACTTCTATTATTGCCGCGCAGTTTAATAAAATAATAATATCTATGAAATCAGTAACATGCCTCGCGTTTATACAAAACGCAAACCTTGAAAAAAAGGTAATTGACTGTCTGTCAAAATTTAAGTCTATCCAATTTTTTGGATTTGTTAACCAACCTGTGGATTTTTTGGAAAGAATGAACCACTTTCGTCCTGAAATCTTAATTCTTGATCTGTCTCATCATAAAAATGACGAGTCCGATTTTTTAGAACTAATCCACAAGCCTCCATTTGTATTGGGGATTATTCCTTCAAAAGAAAACCCTCATTTTTGGCTTGATAAAGGATTATTCGATGTAATTCCATCTAACTTTTCCAACGACTTATTGATTAGGAAAATTTACAAAATTATCCGAGTAATTTTTGATATCAGTAATCTCTATCTAACCGAGCCGATGGCTGCTGAAAATCCTATCGTTTTTAAACCCTTAAAACCTCACCAAAACAAGGAGAATGATTCATTTTATATTCGTTATCAAAAAGTTACAACGAAGATAAGAATAAATACCATTACTGTAATTGCAAAAGAGCATAAATTGATTGCAATTGAAACATCAACAAATCAACTCTATTTTCATGAGTCTACAATTAAAGAGACGGTTATGAAACTCAATGTCGATTTTCTTGTTCGCATCAATAATGCTACTATTATTAATCTATACTATGTTGATAAAATTAAAAAAAACATGGTGCATATGGGAGAAAGAGTTTTTAAGGTTTCTCGTTCCTATTATTTCCAATTTAGAAACGCTGTAAATGCACTTCAAAAAAAATGGTAGAGATGGGTTAAGGTTAAGCGTTATCAGAGTTCTGAACTATTTTTGAAAGAGTCTATACTAAATTTATAAACACTCTATAATTAAATTAGCATAAAAATCAGGCTGAGAAATATTATTATGTGCCAATTGTTTAGGAATTATACTCATGGCTGTTTGACCTGGGATTGTGTTGATTTCTAAAAAAACAGGTTCGTTTTCGGAATTGAGAATAAAATCAATACGCACAACACCTTTACAACCTAATTTCTTGTAAATAAGTTCGGAATATCGCTTTACTTTATCTTCAACAGAAAGATCAATTTCAGCAGGGGTTACCAACTCAAGAAATCCTGGCGTATACTTAGCTTCAAAATCATAGTACTCTTTTTTGCTTTTTATTTCTGTAACGGCAAGCGCAATTACTTTTCCTTGCCAAGTAGTAACGCCACATGTTAGCTCTCTACCGGGAATAAAACGCTCAATCATCACTTGATTATCCACTTTAAACGCTGTTGTTATGGCAGAGATAAGTTCATCACGAGTATGTGCTTTTGAAACTCCAACACTTGATCCTGAATTGCATGGCTTAACAAAGCAAGGCAATTCACATTTGTCAATCACTTCATCATAAGGAATTATATCATTTTTATAAAAATGCAATGATAGAGAAATAGGAACTCCACATTTTTCAACCGCAATATTGCAAAAATACTTATTGAAAGTGAGTGCTGAACAAAAACTGTCGCACCCCGAATATGGGATATTCAGCATTTCGAAGTAACCTTGCAATTTTCCATTTTCTCCTGGATCACCATGAATAGCAATAAAAACAGCATCAAAATTTATATATTTCCCATGAATCGTCAATGAAAAATCATTTTTATCCACATAGAAACATTTTCCAACAATATCAGTAAAAACCCATTGTTCCTTTTTTAAAACAATCAGGTAGGTTTCAAATTGCGTAACATCCAATTGGTTTTGAATATTGGCAGCCGTTTTCAAGGAGATTTCAAATTCTCCTGAATTTCCACCTGCGAGAAGGGCGATTCTTTTCATGATGAAGAAAAAAAATAGTATCTATTATGTTTGTTGTTTATTAATGTGCCATTTTAAGTGCAAAAATATATTTTTCTAATTACCTTGATAGGTTGACGTGTAAAAAAATCTTCTTTCGCAATCATCTAAAATATTTTTAACTCTGTAACTATTCCGCAACATTTATTTTATTAAAACTAAATTAATTTGAAACGCTTTGGTTATATCAACCTTGCTTTTTTGCAGCACTGAAAAAAATTAATAACCAAATCTTTTTTTTATGAAAATGTTTAACAATTTAAAATCCCTTGTGGTAGGATTGGGGTTGTTTGCCCTCATCAATCCTTTTGCAAATGCGCAGATTGTGGTAAAAGGTTCCGACACCTGCTTGCCCATCTCTCAACAAGAAGCTGAAGCTTTCGGCAAAAAAGGAGGCAATGTAACCGTTACCGGCGGTGGCTCCGGAGTGGGTATTGCCGCACTTATTTCCGGTACTTGCGACATAGCTCAAGCCTCCCGTCCTATGAAATTCGACGAGAAACAGAAAATGTCGGAAGCCGGAAAAACAGCAAAAGAAGTAATCATCGGTTATGATGCTTTGGCTGTTGTTGTTAACCCTGAAAATCCTGTTACAAATTTAACCCGCCAACAATTAGAGCAAATTTATACGGGTAAAATTACCAACTGGAAAGAGGTAGGCGGTTCTGATATGAAAATTGTGGTCTATTGCCGCGAAAGTTCATCCGGTACGTTCGAGTTTTTTAAAGAGCATGTGATGAAAAACAAGAACTATGCAACCTCTGTACTCTCTATGCCCGCAACCGGCGCTATCATTCAATCGGTGAAACAAACCAAAGGCGCCATCGGATATGTGGGATTAGCATACGTGAATAAAGAAGTAAAAGCGATTCACGTAAGTTACGATGGTAAAACATTTGTAGAACCCACTGCGGTGAATGCAAAGAACAAAACCTATCCTGTGGTTCGTCCGTTATATTATTATTACAGCATTAACAATGAAAAGAAAGTAAAACCTTTCATTGATTTTGTGAAATCGGATGAGGGACAGAAGATTGTGGATAAGGTAGGATATATTTCACATTTATAGTGGTTAATGTTTAGTGTTTAATGTTTAAAAAAATAGTATTATGAGTAATTCAAAATTCAAAATTCAAAATTCAAAATTCTTTTTGTGCTTTTGTGCTTTCGTGCTTTCTGCTTTCTGCTTTCTGCCTTTCTCCCTCTTTTCACAAAATGAATCTACTCCTCCCGAAGAACCGGTAAAAACCGAAATAGACTTATTAAAAGAAGGTGTAGAAAACAATCTTATTGAAATCAAGAAACTTAAGAAATTAAAGATTTCGGGATATATTCAAGCGCAATTTGAAGTGGGGCAAGAGTTTGCTTCAACCAAAGTGGGGGCATCCACTTTTGACAATCGAAGAGATGGAAAATATAAGTTTGATGATGAAAAAGGGTATGGAAAATCAAACACAGATAATTTCTTCCGTTTTGGAATCCGTCGTGGGCGTATTAAAATTGCATGGGAAGAATCGTTTGGCTCTGCCGTATTTCAATTAGATTTGACAGAAAAAGGAGTAGGAATAAAAGATGCTTATTTAAAAGTATCGGAACCTTGGCTCAATGTTTTCTCTTTAACAGCGGGTATTTTCGACAGGCCTTTCGGCGATGAAATATCGTACTCTTCTTCCCGCAGAGAGAGTCCGGAAAGAACACAACTGTGTCAAGCTCTTTTTCCCGATGAAAGAGATCTTGGAGTGATGATTACCATTGCCGGTCCCAAAGGCTCTGCTGTAGATGGTTTGAAATTAGATGCAGGCGCTTTCTGTGGAAACGGAATAACGCTTCCCGACAATGGCAAAATGGACTTTATAGGTCATTTAAAATATGATAAAAGATGGTCAAATGTTTCTTTTGGTATTGGCGCTTCCATGTATTATGGAACCGTTAGAAACATTAACACAACATTTTACACAATAAAAAAGAATGATGAGGGAGTTAAGACGTGGGTTGGAGATAAAGTTGACACTTTACAAAAGAATATTCGTCAATATTACGGTATTGACGCTCAGTTTGCGGCGCAAACTTCATGGGGAATCACCAATATTCGCGGAGAAGTGTGGTGGGGAAATCAGCCCTGTGTTGAGGGCAATATCAACTCTCCAAAATGGAATCTATTTCAAACCGGAACGAGCGGTTTGCAAAATGTTGCTAAATTTGACCATATCCGCAAATTTTGGGGCGCACATGTCTATTTTATTCAAGACATCTACAAAACCCCTCTCACGGTGGTGTTGAAATATGCTTTTATGAATCCGAATACTAAAATTGGCAAGGATGCTATTACTAATGCCGCCGATTTGTCGTACAATTATTTGGGTATGGGGTTATTAGTAAGATGCACTTCTTATTTAAGACTTATGTTGTTTTATGATATGCCTTTCAATTCAACAAAAAATGGATTTAAAGCTCCGGCTGAAGATGCAAAACCCGCCACAGGATTTAATCATGTTAAAGATTATACAAAAGACCTCAAAGACGGAGTATTTACTTGCAGATTACAGTTTAAGTTTTAAGATATTCGCCGATATGAATATTTTGCGAAGCCACCTCCGGGTGGCTTTTTTTTGAAAAAGCGAATGGTTGTATTCTGTCTTATCAATATCTTTTAAGCAATGCTTGATTTATAGCATTTCTGTTCTATTTTTTCTCATGTACAATCCTTTTTCTGTGAATGCCATTGGAAATACAGTTGAATGTTTTAATTTATTGAACCGGTCAAAATTTTTGACCAGTTCATTTTTTTTACTCCTTCACCACCCTGAGGTTGTTTCAAAAATGTTTATAGAACTCTGATGACACTGATTTAGCAGATTATCTCTGATTATTTTTTTTAAAATTGATGTTCTTTTTCTATTCTGCAACACAGCGTACACAACAACCATTTACACGAGAAGATTCATAAACACCGATAGAGGAGCCGTAGGGGCCATTGAAGAAAGACAAAATGTACGGATATGAACTAGCACTCCAGTAATTCCCAGTATTCTGGTTGATCAAATCACCATTGTAGCGACGAACACCTGTTGTAGGTATGAAAATATTATTATCACTACCAAAAATAACTCCATTTACACCGTTTATTGTTGTCCATTGGCTACCTGAATTTACCAAACTCTGTAATTCTTCTTTTGTAGGTACACGCCAACCCGTTGGGCAAGGGTCATTTACTTTAGCCCAAATATTCCCTGATGGCATACTGTCATCCCATACATTTCCTCCATTAGAGTTTACTATCGGGTCGGTACTGCTCCAGCCAATTTTTCTATTCCATTGATAAAACATACCTGCATCTTCAGGGAGAGCAGCAAAAGTACCGGGCATATCTACATTGCGGGTTGCCCAGCGTATGCCGTTGATAACTACTCCTTTTTCATTCTCTAAAGGTTCTACTTTTATGTATTGTGGAGTAGACCAAATATTGTTTTTCTTATCGTGGGCAATTAACCTCGCCCAACGTCCATCCCATTTTTCTGGACTTTCGGGTGAAAAAGTGAATGAATATAAATCTTCTGCCCGATCGTATGCCGGTTGGTTACAAAGATGTATACAAGGTTCTGGTGCAATTGTGTGTTGGGGATCTCCAACAAGACACGAAACTTGCACTTCAAGATTTTCTCGCCAATCACTTCCTGTATAACCACTCACAAAAATATCTACCCATTCGCCACAATGGTAAATAGCTCCATAACTTGGAAAAGTTATTTTTAGAAATGGTTCTACCGCTTCAGTTGGAAGCTTGAAAGCACCTCCTTTCCATAAACCCGAATTACCATTTTCATCACGTCCATAGTAAAGAAGTCGAGCAATGTAATTTCCATGATTTTCATTCTTTAGATTATCATCAATATTATTAAATTCAGTGTTAAGTGTCTCGCCTGATATTAACATATTTCTCAATAATAGTCTCCCTACATATTGTCCTCCGCAATCATACCAACACCAATTGCTTTCATCCCACCCAACAATAACTTTTACACCTTTATTTATAAATATTGGTGCTAGTTTATTTGGTGCTTTTAATGATTGACAATTTGTTAAGTAAATAATAGAGTTGGGAAATGACTCATTACTATAATGTTCATTGAAATATTCTTCATTAACATATGTATAATCTTTTATACCATTTGAATCATTTGAAAAATTACTTCTTGTAAACATAATATTCGGATCGGATGTATAAGAGTTCTTTCCTATTTCATTGTTAGATACTTGCAACCAATTATGGTCAAGTGCAGAATACCCATGCCCATTTACATAAATTACATCATAATTACAAAGATTTTCCGCAAAAAATCTAAGATTTGCATATTCACCGTCTTTCAGATCAACATCCCATCCGCTATTAATAAAAAGATCTCTCATTACACGGCTCGAATCAATATTATATTCTCTCCCTTTTTCATAAAATTGAGTGTTTATTAAAACGATCTTAGGCTTTATTACATTTTGTGGCTTGCTTAACTTGGAAAGGACTTGTTCTATTGAAAAATCTATTTTAGCTGCTTTATTATCAGATAATAATGGTTGAGGTAATATCCATCCTCTTTTTTTTCCATTTGCAAATTCAATAAAAAATCCGCGAGACTGTAAATCTATCTTTTTAATTTCCTTTCTGTTTTTATACTGTGCAGCAAGATTACTCCAGTCAGGATTAGCGCTCAGCAGAATAGCATCGGCAAATGGTTCAATTTCTTTATACAATGCCTCTATCTGTTCATCCGTAAATTTGTTTTTGTTGGGATTAAGTTCTTTTTTACATCCCATTACGACTAATATTATTGCCAATACTAAAAAAAAATATTTTAAAGTGTTTTTCATAATGAATTGATTATGGTTCAAATGTAAAGCTATTAAGAATGTTAAGAAATAATTTAGTGTGGCTTTCGCTGGCAGAAGAATTAGAAGTAGTTTGTATTTCAAAAAGATAACCTCCTTTATTAAAAATAAAATACCTTTGATATACTGATGCTGTCCCTTGTTTCCCTTTCAACCCAAATACCTTTGCTTTAATATTATTGATAACAAAGGGAGCTAAGCCTTCTTGGTCAACAATTGTAAAGTTACTGGCACTAGAGTTTTTTGAGTCATTATAAAATGTTATTTGATCAAGAAATCTTTTTTCAGCATATTCCTCAATAGTAATCTCTTCAGTTGGTTTAATTTTCAGAATAGTAAATACTGCAATTCCACCAAAACCACCTGCTACTGCTTTTGAACTCACAATAAATGAATTCGTTGTATTCTGATCAATACCTGTCTGCACGTTTTTCCATTCTTTGTTTTCAAAACACATTCCGTCAAAGCAGAATTTTTTTGGTTTGGCTAAAATGGTTGTAGAAAAAGTTAGTATTAATAATACTACAAGTAAGATTTTTTTCATTTTTTTTTGTTTTACGTCCGCTCCTTTAGCAGACAATAGTTTAATAATTATTTTTTTGTAACAGTTGAAATTCTGTTGTATATTTTGTGACAGTTTTCCTGTCGTCTATCATTCAATTTTAATAATAAAAAAAGCGGACTTACATTATCCGCTTTCTGAGGTCGTGAGACTAACCTGTACTTCAAAATAAGTAAGCCCGCATTACTGCGAGCGTTTACCACTTATTCTTATTAGTACTCTGAAGTGTCTCACGTTTCAGAAAGCAAGAATGCGTTAAACGCTATTTTATATTTTTTTTCATTTTCAGATCATACGCGTTATTTTTTGTACATAATTTCTTTTTAATTGTTGCTATTGATTAGATTTTCAATAGTTTTAATAAAATTTTCAGCAGGTTCAAGGAGTGGTAGTATATCATTTTCGTAAATATCCATCAAATCAAAGTAGTCTCCTTTTTGGCGCATATCAAATAAACGATTATATATTTTTCCAAGTGATTCTTCTAATTTGTTTTCCTTTATATAATGAAATCCCAGCAACGTTTTTACTCCACTATGTGTATGGACTTCAAAACCATCCTTAATAAGTAAGGCGGTTACAGCATAAAAACAAGCGTAATATAATCGGTTGGCAGCTGTTCTGTAAAATTGATTTTCACATTGAAACGGCACTTCGGCAAAAGCATCTTTTGCTTTCCCTAATCTGAATTTTACTACTTCTTTTCTTTCTTTATCCAATAATATCATAATTACAATTAATTAATTTCAATTCCATCACGAAGAACATTTTTATAAAAAGGAAAAAACTTCCCTTGCTTCCACTGTTTTTTAGTATATAGTATTGAATTAATAGCAATACCATTATTCCATCCTAATACTGTAAAGGGGTAAGAATAATTATCGTCATCCTCAAAATCTCTTTTTTCCTTATTTAACAACACCAACAGATCCCAATCCGAATCCTCCCGCGCATCGCCACGCGCCTGCGAACCGAAAAGAATCACCTTATCGTTCGGCAAGATCTGTCGCTTTAACTCCTGTATCTCTTTAAAAATTTGCTGATTCATTACGAAAATTTTTAACAGCGCAAAAATAATATTTACTCGTTATAATTCATCCACAAAGAAAATTAATTTCTTAATTTTATAATAAGTTTTTGACACTTGTAAAGTTTGTATTTTTGCCCGTGTGAACAGTCGATGTCCAGCAACTCTCCAGCCCAGGGCAAAAGCATTAAAATTCAAAATTATCAGCCTGTCAAGATGATAGCCTCGCAAAGGCGATATTTTCTTGTCCGTAGGTTTTAACCTACGGACAAGAATGAATGCTTAGTCCTGCAAGGACGACACAATCTTCCTGCATAAGTATCGCCTCATGCGGGGCTTAGTATCTGTGTCTTGTGTCATCTCATCACCGTAGATTGAAATCTACGGTTAATAAAATGATTTCCCTGCGGGACTACATGTATAGTTTTTAATCGTGCTATTATCAATATATTATGATTTTATATGATACATTAATCCCCATATAATCCCCATTTATTTACAAATTACGTTAAAATGACAATGTATTTTAAGGGGATTTTCAGTGCATTGTTAACAGTGCTTTGCAGTACTAATTCCAAGTGCAAATATAGTATTTATATGATTACTATTTGTACTAATTGGACTAATTTTGTTACCTTTGTTGCCCTCTGATACCTAAAAAATAGTTCTACGAGTTGAAAAAAAGTAATGATTAAAGCTATTATTATAGGTTAACGAATAGTTGTTAAACGCATTGATAAAAATGATTGTGTTTGAGGCTGTCTGCTGAAATTGACTATCAACATTTTTTTTCATTTTATTTTGAATGTGTTAAATTTTACTTTGAAATAAATATTTTTTTTGACGGAAAGAGAAAGCCAAACAGCCCTCTCTCTCCTGCCAAACGGAACAAATGCACCTATTTTATCCCCCGTCTCAAAAGTTATAAAATATAGCACCTTTAACCAAGTATTATAGAGGGTTTTATTCCTCTTTGTTTCTCTTGTTTATTGCACTAACAATCCATATTGTTGCTAAGATTATCATTACTATTAATGCTGCACCCATGTTATTTTAATTTAAGGTTAATACTATTTTTTCTTGCTTATTGCACTTGAGATTACTATTGCACAAATGCCTATTGTTAATATTAGTAATATGTACATAATTTGCTTTATTTGAGGTTAATATTGTTTTTTATGCCTATTATTCAATCTCTTTCAACACTTCAACAATTTCCATAATTAATTCATACACCGCTTTATCAATTTTCTCTTGACTTTCTGCATTAAACATACATAAATCTACAAAATCAGGAAAAGTATCTAAAACATATTGAGCGACTTTTCTATGGTCATTTAGATTGTCAGAAGAAGGAAGTATTCCGTACCTAAGTAATGCGTGTTGGTATATCAACTGTGGGAATTTTTCCATACTTTTATCAAGTTCTCTAACAACACTTTCGGGGGGTCTTACATATTCATCTTTTAATAGATAGCTTCGATATTTCATTAAAAGTTGTCTATACTGATTTGATGTTTCTCTTTCTTTTTCAGTTAATAACACCCCCCAAACATTTATATCATTCTCAGTTTCACTTTTCTCTTTTACCTTGCTTTGTTGATTAACAGGCTTTGTTTCAGTCTCTTTTGAATTTTCTTCTCTTGATTTAATAATTGCATAAATCCCTATTGCAAGAATTACACATACTACAAATGTTATCATAATGACTTTGAGCGGTTATAACATTGCTCACATCGTTGTTTGATTAATTGATTATTAATAAGGTATGATTTTTTTCTTCTTTAAAATTAACTCGTAAGCCTTTATTGTTCTTTCTCTTTCTGTTAAAAGTTTGTTTACATATTCAAGTTCTTTTTCTAAAATAACTACTTTCATTTCAGGTGTCATATTATATTGTTCATCAAAGAAGTAACTCATTTTTACATTAAAGTAAGATGCAATTTTTTCAAGGTTACTAACTGTCATATTGCATCTTCTATTGATTATTTGATAGAAATATGAACGTGATATACCTGTAATCTTGGCTTTAATGGCGATTGTTTCACCGTCATTCAACAAGTCTATTAGTTTATCGTAGTTCATTTAACCTCTTTATATCACTTTAAATTAACAAAATACACTATGTTAAGATAGTGTTTACTACTATTTTTAAGAAGTTTCTGCGGGATATAAGCGCAGACCACCTATTTCGCATAGAGGTATCTGCAATAACCCAAATCCAAATAAGAAAGTCCGCGCAATGCGTACTTTGCTTATTGTCTGTGGATTTTCAATTTTGCAGATTTTCTATGCCCAAACAATAGCAAACTGCTATCTAATATAGCGGCACAAAAATAGAATAAAACCCTTACATTGCTTTTATGAGTTTAAACTATCTTTAGGCGGACTTTCTTTGTTTTATTTCTTGAGTATCCGATTGTAACTTGAGGGCTAATTAATAGCCTTTATTTACACGGTGTTTTATTTTGGGTTATGGGGGGATATATTCATTATTTGACTATACTCTTCCTTTATCACTTTAGGATTGAATATCTTACCTACCAGCATAAATTCTGTAATATCCTCATTGCCTATTTTGATACTCACAATTTCACTAAATTCATCAAATTCATTCTTATTCATAATCAATAATTTAAAGGTTAATACTCTGTTTATTGTAGTAGATAATACATTTCCCATTGATTGAGAAGTCAGCAGGCGGCACTAATACACTGTTTTCCTGTGTTAGTTTGTGTTTATAGCAAAAGTCTAACATCTTTGCCATACCATTGAAAGTCTTTTTGTTTTTGTACATATCTATTTAATTTTAAGGTTAATAATACAAAAACTAAAGAGGGTTGTAATGAGGTTATAGTACATCAAATTGAATAAATTGACTTGGCACTAATAATTACACGGTAAGATTAATTCCTCAAATTGACTTTGCTATTTCCACTTTTCCCATTCAAGAATTGACATGGGTTTCATTAGAGGGTAAATCCTTATCTCGACAATCAATATTTTTTTAAAAAAATTTTCGCGCTATTATTGTTATTTATAGTCTAATATATGCTTTTGATAATAATGTACATCATCTCTGTCAGTTTATCAGTATTACTTCTTTCACTATATAGTATTCATATTAAACTATACTAATTTAAGGTGCTGTGTTTCGTGCTGTTGCTATTTAAGGTGCTGTAAAAAACTCCTCAAAATTACCCTGACCAAACTATTTTACAGCACCTTAAATGAAACATCACCTTTAATATAATATATCCCCTATCATTCTTTTTGTTCTCTCTTGGCTTTTTCTATTGCAAGCCTTTTTCTTTCAGCAAGTTCACTCTTTTTTTGCTTCCTCTGTACAAGTTGCTTTGCCAATTCGTTATGGTCAAGTTGAAAAGAAAACCAGAATCCACGTGTTGGGATTGGGAGTTTCTTTAGCCCCCAACTTAACTCTAACTCTTCCATGATTTTATCTCGGTGGTAACGCTTATTATATTTCTCTAATAGTTCGTGGCTCTCTTGAATCATAAGAGGGATTACACGCGAGAAATTTGTCTTGGTAAGGGATTTATTACCCACTATAGATTTAAGCGCACAGAGGGCAGAAAAACAGGCTATTTCAAACTCTGACTTATGGTTGTGGTGAAAGTCAATCAGCATATCAGTTTTCATACGCACCTTTGGCACTTTTTCTAAATTAATATATTGATAACCAACCCATTCATTAAATCTATTATCAGAGCCTATGGTTTTGAAAAAATCTATCCCCAAATACTCTGTTGCTGCTAACATTTTATCAATATGTGAGCCATATTTAAGGCTCTCCATGTGTTTTTTAATAGCATAGTGCATAATGTTAAAGGTTGTTGTTTTAATGTCTCTAAACGCCCCATTGATTAAAGTAATGGGAAAAGTACAGTACTTTATTTGTTTGCTCTCCATACCTCTAACCCTCCAAAATTTTATCTATATCACATGAGCGATATTTTCTTGCTCCACCTATTGACACATGTTTTAAATAACCATCTCTATTCCATCTCCAAAGAGTAGTTATATGAACATCAAGTAACTCTGCTGTTTTAGCAGGGCTGTAATAATGGATTGCATTTTTCTCTGCAATCTTTTCTTCAATTTCTGAACGTGTTCTGCTTATTGCATAATCAATAGCTGCCATAAGTTGTTCAGTTGTAAGAGTAACACTTAAATTTGGATACTCCTTTGCTACGTCTAATATTAAATTTTGCATTCATATTAATTTAATTTAGATTAACTGCCTTCCTCGCTACATGCTTACTCATGTGGCAAGCATTGATAACTTGGTTTAGGTGTGGCAAAAATATATCTAATGCAAAGTGTTACAAATATATATGGTTGTTATTGGTTGTTTAACAACTATAAACAACCATAACAGCCATTATTAGAAAATGAATGAAAAGATTTACTATGTGTTATCAAGGCAAAAGATTTACTATTGCCTCTACTTCCCAAGACCAGGGAGTATATTTATTTATAGAATAGTCGCTGCATTGCAAGTTAAATTCAGCTATTAGAGTAGGTGTAATTCTTGCTGTTTTTTGCAAATATCCTTTTTTTACTAATGCTGCCTTAACAGTAGCTACATGTTTTCCACTATCATTGCTATCTAATAACTCATGTAGTTTGTTCATTAATTCGGCAGGATAGCCAGATAGTAGAAAATTGGTAATTTTTTTAGATTTCTTGTTGGTAGCAGATTTAGATTTTTTATTGCCTGTACTTGGTTTCTTTAACTGCATTATATCATCTCTATATCGCTCTAACTCTTTAGCTGCATTATGTAAGTAAATCTCTCTTGGCTGTGTTGTATCTTTCCACTCACTATCATTAATAGATATACTTTCTTCTAACTCGCTCACATCTTGACGGAAAAAAACTATAATTGCAGTAAAATCTTCTTCAATGCGCCTAAATAAATAGTCCGTATCTATGGTAGTATTCAAATGAAGTTCATCTGTTATATAAGCCTTTAATTCAACAGTATAACGTTCAAATCTATGAAAAAAATGCCTGAACTCATTTTTTAATTGGTTCAGGCATTCTTTATTACTTTTATCAATATTGTAAACAACAATGGCAGCTCCTATTTGTAATGCCCCTCTTTTTAGTTCTTCAAAATAACTCTTAACAAATCTTGCTAAACTTGTTTCTTTAAATTCTCGTTCTTCCATAGTTACTACTTATATGTTAATAAATCTTTTCCCACTCCCTTTTTATCAATTCAGCATGTTCATTTTGTTTCATCTTCAAATACTGCATAAATGACCTTTCTGTTTTGTGTCCCGATACACTCATTATACTTTTAGCAGGCAATCCACGCTTAGTCATATTTGTACAAAATGACCTACGCCCTGTGTGTGTTGATACATGTTCCCATTTTTCAAACTGTTCTGTTACAAGTTTTCCACCAACTGTACGTGTCATTGTTTCAATACTGTTAATCTTTGCAATTTTGCACACCTCTTTTATATCTTCATTAAACTGCTGATTTGATATTACTTCGGGCATGTTATAATTGTACTTCTCTAAAATCTCAACTACTACAGGGTGTAAAGGAATAGTTACTTTAGTATTTGTCTTTTGTTGTCTAAATGTAATAAGTCCATCTTTAACATCTGACTTTGTAATCTTGTCTAAATCAGAAAATCTGCTACATGTCCAAGCCAACAATAAAAACCAATCTCTAACCCTATCATAATTTGTATTATCTGAAAAATCCGTATTCTTTAATTGCGTTAGTTCATCTTCATTCAAATACACATTATCCGTTTCTTCCTTAAACACATGGAAACTACTAAAGTAATCATTTGTATTGTATTTTTGAAATGTGGCTGCATTCAACATGATTTTAAGTACTTTAATATGTTTTCCTACAGTATTTTGCGTTAAACTCTTTTTCTGTAAGAAACCTACAAAATTATCATAAAATGCTTGGTCTATCTCTAAAAAGCTAAAGTCTTTCTTTTTAATACTTTGTGCAAAGTCTCTTAAATGTGTTTCAGTATTCTTGTATTGATAAATCTGTTTGGATGAAAGAAACCTACCTGTTCTATTATCCTTTCTTTCCGGTGATTCTTCAATAAACTTGTCTATGAACTGAAACAACGTAAGTGCTTTAGGCAACAAATTATATCTCTCTGGAAAGTTATGTTTGTCAATAGTCGTTTTAAGCCATTCTTTGTCAATAGTTTTCTTATCTGAATTGTTGAATGATGTTTGGATAACAGAAATAAGTGTTGTTAGCTTCTCGCTTTGATTAGTAAGATATTGCTTGAGTTCTGTTTTTGATGGTGTTAATACACGTGGATTTGGAATAATAATCTTTTGACTATCATTATCCCAATAGTCAGGATTAATAAAGATGTTGGTCTTTGCTTGTTGGTCAATCTTGCCATGTTTAAACCTTACTCTAATCTCTTTCAGGTCTAATGTATCTGATTTTTCAGATAAAGTTAAATAAATTGTTGCCATAATGAAATATGATTTTAATTAAACGTAATAATGATTTATTTATTGAAAATATCCCCACCAAATCCCCACTTATTTGCTAATAAGTGAAAATTTGTGAAAAATTATGCAAAGTTTATTATTGCTATAATTTGCAAATAATCATTGCATTACTTTGATAATACAGATACTTTAGAGGGTTTTATAAATGGGTTAAATTGCATTCCGTTAGTCCCTGCGGGAAAAATGGTATTATATTTACAAAGCAGAAATTTTAATGATCTTTCCCTGATAAAGACAGAGTCCCGTTGTGAATTACTTTCAAAAGTTTGTATTTTTGCCCGCGTGAACAGTTAAGAGATGAACACGGACATAATAAGATTATATTTGACAATTATTAATTAAAGAAAGTAAATAAAACAAATAATCATTAACAGTTGCGCCCGACACGTATAAGGGAGATTATAATGAACGAACAAGTTGAAAAATTTATTAAAGAAAAAAAAGAAGCCATAGAAAATGTTGAGTTAGAAAAAAGAAAGAAACACCTGAGAATAATTGGTCTGATAGAAAAGAAACGCACTTATCAGAAACAATACGATTTTAAATATAATATATATGACGAAGAAAGAAAAGAGTATTATTATGAGACGAAAGGAGCTATAGAAGTGACAGATGCTGAATACGCTGAAATATGTAAATACTATCCACCTTTTAAAGAAAAAGAAGTTAAATATGCGGGAAGCGGGGTAAAAACACTGTACGGCTTTGGGATAGCTTTTTACATAATTGCGTCTATCGCAATTCTTATTACAATAATCGGAATTTTTACGTATTTCTTGGCTGATTATTCTAAGGAACAAATAAACGGTCTATCATTAGCATCCTCTTTTTTCCCTATCGCAATAAGCTCTTTTGCAGGCGGTGCAATTTGTCAAGGATTATCTACAATAGCGAAAACAGCATTATTCAAAAAGACCTTGCTTGAAGAACAATATAATTTTGAATAATAAAAAACAACATAATAAAACGCTGTTGTGAATTGCTTTCAAAAGTTTGTATTTTTGCCCGCGTGAACAGTTCTAATAATTATTGACTACCAAGCGTCTAGTTGTGAATTGCTTTCAAAAGTTTGTATTTTTGCCCGCGTGAACAGTCAAATTGCATAGATTTTAGATGTTGATAAGGTTGTGAATTGCTTTCAAAAGTTTGTATTTTTGCCCGCGTGAACAGTAAGAGAAAATTTATCAATTTCTGCCAAAGGGTTGTGAATTGCTTTCAAAAGTTTTTATTTTTGCCCGCGTGAACAGTTATTGATGAGGAAAGGAACTGCCTTATTATGTTGTGAATTGCTTTCAAAAGTTTGTATTTTTGCCCGCGTGAACAGTAAGGCGACACGCTTTTTATTCTTGATGCTGGTTGTGAATTGCTTTCAAAAGTTTGTATTTTTGCCCGCGTGAACAGTCGATTTTAAGGAACGATTTTGAAGAAACAAGTTGTGAATTGCTTTCAAAAGTTTGTATTTTTGCCCGCGTGAACAGTTGAAACAAGGAACAGTTGTTGCTGTTACTGTTGTGAATTGCTTTCAAAAGTTTGTATTTTTGCCCGCGTGAACAGTCTCAACATAATAATACTGTTAGCCTATATTGTTGTGAATTGCTTTCAAAAGTTTGTATTTTTGCCCGCGTGAACAGTTGGAATGATAATAATCCTATGTGGAAAACAGTTGTGAATTGCTTTCAAAAGTTTGTATTTTTGCCCGCGTGAACAGTAAAGGAACATAAATATAACACAAAAAATAAGTTGTGAATTGCTTTCAAAAGTTTGTATTTTTGCCCGCGTGAACAGTCAAGGCGTTGGTTATATTAATTGCACTTCTGTTGTGAATTGCTTTCAAAAGTTTGTATTTTTGCCCGCGTGAACAGTGCGGAAATTATAGAACTGCAAAAGAAAATAGTTGTGAATTGCTTTCAAAAGTTTGTATTTTTGCCCGCGTGAACAGTTATTTACGGGGCGGGAGGAACGGTGATGTAGTTGTGAATTGCTTT
>JAITUN010000069.1 GCA_031286285.1 Bacteroidales bacterium
AAAATCTCTGCGCCCTTTGCGGTTAATCTTTGCGGTCTTTGCGGTAAAAAATCATATAAAGCACAGTTCTGACATTTGTGAGTCATAAAAAGCAGAATGAAGTACAACTTATATATATATCTGGATTTTGTATAGAAAAATCGGTGCAAGAACGGTAAAAAAACTAATTTTGCACCCCAAATAGTAATCTCCAATGCACAAAATAATCATCGTTGACGACGTAAAGCCTGCTAGAAATTTTATTGCAGAATTGGTCTCTTTCTATATCCCAAATGCAAAAGTAACACAAATTGATCACCCGCAAAAGGCATTAACGAGATTTCAAAACGAGGATTATGATATGTTATTTTTAGATATCCGAATGCCCGGAATGAACGGTTTGGAACTTTTAGAACAAATTCAACTTTTAGGAAGAGACCCCTACACAGTAATTATCTCCGCCCACAGTGAGTTTGATTATGCCGTGAAAGGAATTGAGTTGGGCGTGATAAATTATGTTGTAAAACCGCTGCATAAGGAGAAGATTTTTGAAGTGATTCAAAACTACTTAAAAAAAATGGAAACCGATGTAATAGAGTTGAAAATACCTTATGGCATCCGTCGGGTAAAGATTGCCCATATTCTTGCAGTTGAAACTATTGAACGCGGAAAGGTGAAACTGTTTACCACAACCGGCACAATCCCTTGCGCCATAAGCACATTGAGCAAACTTTTTGAAGCGCTGCCACCC
Organism: Bacteroidales bacterium; assembly: GCA_031286285.1. GTDB lineage: Bacteria > Bacteroidota > Bacteroidia > Bacteroidales > WCHB1-69 > WRNX01. The sequence goes on from JAITUN010000069.1 coordinate 731, forward strand.
CAATTCCAATATATCCGCCGCGATTGTATTGTTAACCGCCACACCATCTCAGGCATCAACCATAAAAGTAACGAAGTGATAGTAAGAGGCAAAGAGGAGGAGTTTGTATTTAAGGCAAGTCGGGAGAGAATACAAGAGGTGAGAGGTGAGAGGTGAGAAGTGAAAGGTGGGAGGGTGTTTCAAGAAAAATGTATTTTTGCCGCGATTCTAAGTTAGAAAAAGTGTTTTAAATAAACTTATGTAAGTCAGAAAAAATGTATAGAACAGGTATTAATAAACTTATACAATGGAAATTAGACAAAAACAGAAAACCGCTTGTGTTTTTGGGTGCGAGACAGGTGGGTAAAACTTGGCTTGCTCAAGAGTTTGGCAAAACAGAGTACAAACAAATGGTGTATATCAATTTTGAAAAATCTGAAGAGTTTCGTGAACTCTTTTTACCCAACCTTGATACAAAACGTCTTATCAGTCACTTTGAATTTTACGCAGGTTTTAAAATTAAGCCGGAGGATACGCTCATCGTTTTGGATGAAATTCAAGCTGCTCCGCGAGGCATCACTTCGCTGAAATATTTTTGCGAAGATGCTCCTGAGTATCATATCTTAGCAGCAGGATCGCTTTTGGGAATTAACATACATCCCAACGAATCTTTTCCTGTGGGCAAAGTGGATTTTTTTGAACTTCAACCTATGTCGTTTTATGAGTTTTTATTAGCCATGGACGAAAAGGGACTTGTAAGAATTTTAGACGAAAAACAGTGGGATCTACTCCCTTTTTTCTCACATAAATTCAAGGAGTTTTTGAAATACTATTTTTATATTGGGGGAATGCCCGAAGCGGTCGCCGCTTTTGCTGAAAATCGGGATTGGAAAAAAGCAAGAACTATTCAAAACAAAATCATTAAGACTTATAAAAGCGATTTTTCAAAATACGCCCCCAATGAGATATTACCACGAATAAATATGGTTTGGGATAGTATTCCCGCACAGTTAGCCAAGGAAAACAAAAAATTTATCTACGGCGTTTTAAAAGAGGGTGCAAGAGCAAAAGATTTTGAGTTAGCCATTCAGTGGCTTGTTGACTCCGGATTACTGCACAAAATTTATGCTATTACAAAACCTTCGCTACCCCTTGTTGCATATCAGGATTTTTCGGCTTTCAAACTTTATCATAACGATATTGGCTTGCTTGGAGCTATGGCGAATTTAAAAGCAAAAACATTGATTGATGGAAACAATATCTTTATCGAATCGAAAGGCGCTTTTACAGAACAATTTGTATTTCAACAACTCAAACTAAATGAAGAATTATCAATAAACTATCTCCCTTTTGATAACAGTAAATATGAAATTGATTTTATTATTCAGGACGAGGAGGATAATATAGTTCCAATTGAAGTAAAAGCAGGCGAAAATCTGCGCGCAAAAAGTTTTAAATTGTTCTGTGAGAAGTATAAACCAATAAAAGCAATTCGCACTTCTCTTGCCGACTATAAACAGGAAGATTGGATGACAAATTTACCATTATATATTATTAATTCTCTTTAAAATCAATGAAAAGAATAATTGCCCTCTTCCTCCTCCTCAATTGTCAATTGTCAATTCTCCATTGTCAATTGTTGGAACATTCCTACACCTCCCGTCATTTCGGTATTCGCGAGGGGTTGCCGAAGTTGCAAACGATGGCATTGTTTCAAGATGCTAATGGCTATTTGTGGGTCTCCGGAGAAGGGGTGAGCCGGTTTGATGGGATCAATTTCTTGAATTACAGCATGAAAGAGTTGCAGATCAGTACTTATGTGATGAAATTTTATCAGTATGAATCGGCGGTAGTTCTTGTATCATTAACCGGTATCGTTTTTATATATCCGGATCAACATATTGAATGCTACCCTTTTCCTGATCAATACCGGTTGAATCATAATGTAACAGAGATTACAGAAAATAGCATTTACCTGTTCAATTGCCGGCACGAATCCGCAAAAAGCAAACACCCCTATACATTGTTGAAATTCAACTTAAAGGAGAAAAACTATACCATCGTTGCTGAAGACTTGCCCTTTCTCAGCTCTTACAACTCTGACGGGAAACTCTATGCTGCCGGCACCCTCTCCGATGGGAAAATTAGCGCGGCTTCCGACAACAGTATTCTAGAGAAACAATTAAAACTGTACCGATTGGATGATGAAACGCTTAAAATGGTTTGTACGGTTGAGATGGATAAAGAGGTTTCCACTATTGACTATGTAACGCAAACAGAAAAAAATGAATGGTACGGAACTATTACCAAAGAGCATCAAGGAGAAAAAACACACCGGTTTGTTCGGTTTTTTATTGAAAACGACTCCATCTTTTGGAGATATTTAGGGCAAGTACCCTTTCCTGTAACCAATATTGCCCAATGGGATAAAGATCATTTACTATTGGGTTTTAAAGACAATACTGTTGCCCAGATTGTTGATTTAGAAACCCATAAACTAACTCCCTTCTTGCTAAATATCAGTGGAGTTAACCATATTTTTGTGGATAGGGATAATAATTTTTGGTTTGCCACCGAAACCGGTCTCGTGCAATGTCCAAGGTTATTATTAGAATCTTATCAATTAAAAACAGAGAATCAAATACTCATTTGCGGTGTCTTAAAAGATTCACATGATTATGTTTGGTTTTCTACTTCAAATGGTTTTTGGCGTGCGGATAAACAAGGAGGTCTATACAAAATTAAGTTTACCTCCAATCACAATATTTTTTCTATGTGCGGTGGAAGTTTCGGACTATGTGAAGACAGCAGGGGAAGGGTTTTTTTACCCTCAGATTTGGGAGTGGCTGTTTATGACCCCAAAAAGAGAGATCCTGATCTGTTGGAAATGATGCCTGTAGGGCAATCCTGGTACGCTTATTACGATGCTGAAAATGAAAATGTCTATTTTGAAGGGTGGAAAGATTTAACTACTACTTTGAATATTCTTCATAAAAATGGAGATCTAACCACTCATTTTTTTAGCTTCAGATTCATTAGCACCATCTGTCGGGATGCAAACCGAAAACTACAGTTGGGAACTTTTCACGGAACTTACTTTTTTGATGAAGAGCGTTATACTTTTGTGCCGGACACTGTTTCCCGTCCTTATAAAAGTGTGATCTGTATGACTTCAGATAAACAGGGTACTTTGTGGAAAGGAGGCTGGGATGGGCTTTTTGCAGAAGAGAGAAACGGAAACAACCAACAAATATCTGATAAAAAAACTGTTTTTGTGGTTAATTACTACAACCGTTACCTCATCTATGGAGGTAATGATAAATTACATATCCTTGATTTACAGTCTTATTATTTAGATGGTAGTGTCAAAACCCGCACATTGTGTTATTACGATGGGTTTGACGTGATAGAATGTAATACAAATTGTGTATCTGTGGATTACGAGGGTTATGTTTGGGTAGCGGGCGGAGATAAAGTGATCCGTTTTCTGCCCGATGAGATTATGAAAACTGCACTGCTGCAACCGCAAACACCCTTTTTGGCTGCCATCTACTACGCCGACAAAAATTCCGAATGGACGTTGTTGCCGGAAGTTACCATTCCAAAACTTGAAAACAAAGAGAACCATTTGCGTTTCGATCTTTTATTAGCCTCTCTGTCGGCGCCTGATAAACTCGTTTTTCGTTATAAATTAGAAGGTTATAACAACCAATGGGTAACCTCCAAAGAGCGTTCTATTATTTTTCAAAACCTCCCTTTTGGAAAATACCGATTGGAAGTACAATCCTCAGTAGATGGAGAAGTGTGGTCGGAGAGCGTTTTTTCTCCGTTTATTACTATCAAAAACCCTTTTCTACTTACTTTTCTCGGGTTATTGCTCATCTTTTTGGGGATAGCAGGAGTAACCCTACTCATCATCTTTTTTACTCGAAAAATAAGTATTCGGAAAGAAGAGGAGAAACGACGGATTGAAAATTTGAAACACAGAGCAGTGCGTGCCAAATTTGTTCCGCATTTTACAGGGAATGTACTCAACACCATAAATTACTTCATATCAAGAAATCCGGGTTCAGCTCAGAAATATATTTCCGATTTTGCTGACTTCATGCGCCACACTCTGCTTAATTCAGAAATCCTTTATAGAACCATATTGGAAGAACTGAAGTATACTGAACTCTATTTGAAATTGGAGAAACTGAGCTATGAAGAGAGATTAGAATATGAAATATCTGTTGATTCAAGCGTAGATTTGCAACAACCTATTCCAGCTATGGCGCTACAAACTTTTTGCGAAAATGCCCTCAAACATGGACTACGTTCCAAACCGGAAGGAGGAAAAATTACCATTCATGTTTATAATCATGAAAACTATATTGTATTATCTGTTGAAGATAACGGTGTAGGAAGAAAAAGGGCAAAAACCATTAAAACCGAAGGGACTAAAGAGGGATTAAAAATTGTACAGCAACAGTTGGATATTTTCAACAAAGAGAAAGTGCAAAAAGCTTATTTGCAAATTGTTGACTTGCAAGAAGTAGATGGGCAACCATTGGGGACTCGGTTTGAGTTGTGGGTGTAAAAGATTACTTTAAAATTTCAATAATAAACCAATGCCTCCATTTTGAGTTATGCCGAAATTTAATGATGTTTGATATGTGTACTTTTCAGCACCAAAATATTCTCTTGCAAAATTATTCTTAATTGCTTTTTTTCTTGCGCCGGCAACTGCAGAAACCGGAATACTTACTATTGTCAATATTTCTCCGGCACACAAAAAAACACCTCCAGATATTATTAACGCAACATTATCATATCCACGAGAATAATATCCATAATATGCATCGTAAACATTATGAGGGTAGATAAAAGCGCCACACATAATAAAAATAAAACCGCACCCTGTAAGTGCAATTCCTGATCCGAGCAGAGCCTTTCCTACATTTCTACAACGGCAAGCAGAACTAAAGCTATTGTAGTAATTAAAAAAATTATTTTCTTTAAAAAAAATCAACATCTCTCGATCATTAGTGCCAATATTGTAAAACTTTGTTCTTAAGTCGTTTGAAATACTATTGTTTGATATTATATCCTCATTGAAAATATCTTTCATACCGTTTTCGTATTTAATCATAAAAACTTCCGCTTTAGCTACATAATAAATCGGACCTGCTTGATTTTCATACTTTTTATAAGTAATATATTCTAATCCGATCTCTTGTACGAGGGACATTATTTCATTTCCGTTTTTCAAAAAAATGACATCTTGTGCTATTGAATCAACTTCAAATAGCATAACAAATGCAAACAAGATCAATAATTTAGCTTTATTATACATATCGATATTAAATTTAATTTTTTGCTTACTCTAAGAAAGATTTTCAGCTATTAACTCTTTTTACTTCAAATAATAAAATGCAAAAATATAATTTTATTCACACTAAGTAACAGTTTCGTTAAATTGGTTATATTTAAGTTAAAAAAAATCTTTGTGAGTTATATTTACATCGTGTGTTTTTTTCCAAAAAAAACAATATTTTTGCCGCTAATTAAAAATCAGCCTATTATGAGTAAACAAAAACCAAACCTAAATACAGAACTTTCTCCTAATCAACAACCTTTATTCAGAAAAATCAATTATATCCTAATAGGAATTGGAGTGTTATTTTTAGCAATGGGATATATTTTAATTTCGGGAGGTGGTTCTGATGATCCTGAAGTATTTAATCCTGCTATTTTCGATTCACGCAGGTTAGTGGTAGCGCCTATCCTCATGTTCATCGGATTAATTATTGAGATTGTCGCGATAATGTACCGCGCAAAAAAATAAAATGCAAAAAATTAGAAATATTGCGATTATCGCACATGTTGACCATGGTAAAACTACTTTGGTGGACAGAATTTTGCATCAAGCAAATCTCTTTAGGGCAAACCAACAGGTGCATGACCTGATTTTGGATAATAACGATTTAGAGCGCGAACGCGGCATCACCATCCTGTCGAAAAATGTTTCTGTTCGTTACAATACTGTAAAAATAAATGTTATAGATACACCGGGGCACAGCGACTTCGGCGGGGAAGTAGAGCGCGTACTCAATATGGCAGACGGCGTTCTCTTGGTAGTGGATGCCTTTGAAGGTCCAATGCCACAAACAAGGTTTGTTACCCAAAAAGCAATAGAATTGGGATTAAAACCTATCGTGGTGATTAATAAGGTGGATAAACCCAACTGCAATCCCGAATTGGCGCAGGAAGCTATTTTTGAACTGATGTTTAATCTGGGCGCTAACAACGAACAGTTGGATTTTCCTACCGTTTTCGGATCTGCAAAACAGGGTTGGATGGGTCCCGACTGGAAAACACCCACTCAAGATATTAGTTATCTGTTAGAGCAGATTATCACTCACATCCCCCCTCCAAAAGTGGATAAAGGAAATCTGCAAATGATGATCTCCTCGTTGGATTACTCTTCTTACGTGGGCAGAATTGCAGTGGGAAGATTGAAAAGAGGCATGTTGGAGTGGGGACAAAATGTGTCGTTAGTAAAAAGAGACGGCAAGGTAATCTCTTCCAAAATAAAAGAGCTGTATGTGTTTGAAGGTCTGGGAAAAGAGAAGATGAAAAACATCGTTTATCCGGGTGAAATTTGTGCCATTCTTGGTCTGGAAGATTTTGAAATTGGCGATACTGTTGCCGATTTTGAATCGCCCGAACAATTGGAACCGATAAAAATAGATGAACCTACGATGAGTATGTTATTCACCATCAATACTTCTCCGTTTTTTGGACAGGAAGGGAAATATGTAACTTCCAGGCATTTGCGTGACAGACTCTTTGCCGAATTAGAGCGAAATTTGGCGATGCGCATTGAAGAGACCGAATCGCCCGATATGCTAAACCTTTTCGGGCGTGGCATCTTGCACCTCTCTATTCTAATTGAGACCATGCGCCGTGAAGGATATGAAATGCAAGTGGGACAACCCCAAGTAATCATCAAAGAGATTGATGGAAAAGATTATGAACCGATAGAACAGCTTACAGTTCTTGTGCCGGAAGAGTTTCAAAGCCGTGTAATTGATTATGTATCGCGCAGAAAAGGAGAATTAACCCATTTGGAAACCAAAAACGACCGAATCCATTTGGATTTTATGATCCCCTCAAGAGGAATTATCGGATTGCGCGGTCAGATTCTAACTGCCACCGAAGGGGAAGCGATCATGTCGCACCGGTTTATTGAGTTTCAACCGTGGAAAGGAGAGATAGGAGGAAGGCATGCCGGCGCGCTTATTGCCATGGAAACCGGACAGGCTTACGCATATTCAATTGATAAACTGCAAGATAGAGGCTCGTTCTACATTGAACCCGGCGATAATGTGTATACAGGACAAGTGATAGGCGAACATATCCGCCAAAATGACTTGGTGGTGAATGTGTGCAAATCGAAGAAACTCACCAACATGCGCGCTTCCGGCTCTGATGAAAAGATGCGGATTGCTCCTGCCGTAAAGTTGTCGCTTGAAGAATATATGGAGTTGATTAACAAAGATGAATACTTGGAAATTACACCAAACTCATTGAGATTACGCAAAATATTATTAGATGAAAACGAAAGAAAACGTACAAACAGAAACCAAGAATAGTAAAATTCAACTTTCAGGTATGGAGTTTTACTCTCATCACGGCTGTTTTAAGGAGGAGCGTCAGGTGGGCGCTTGTTTTAAAGTGGATTTGGTACTAGAGTATGACTCAACGCAAGCATCTATCAGTGATGACGTAAAATTTGCCGTGAACTACCAAACCGTTTATTCAGATATTAAAGAAGTAATGAAACAGCCTGTGAATTTATTAGAAACATTGTGTCAACGAATATTAATGATGCTTAATGAGAGGTATCCTCAAATTGCTTCTGCTGAGGTTACTGTGTATAAAATGTATCCGGCGCTTGGAGGAAAAGTTGAGGCAGTGGCGGTAACAGAAAAATTTTAAGTGCAGAGATATTAACTCAAAAAAGTTACTTTTGCGCAAAATTTTTAAACGTGAGTGAAATTATACAATTACACGACAAAAAATTCATCAAGTATATTCCAAGTCAGGAGATTGACAAGGCTGTTTCTGAAGTTGCCGAGCAACTGAACAGAGATTATTGTTCCGATCCGCCTCTCATTTTAGTTACATTGAACGGCGCTATTGTTTTTGCAGCAGACCTGCTCAAACAACTTCAGTTCTCTTCAGTTTTATCTTGCATTAAATTAAGTTCCTATAAAGGAACGCATGCTACCGATACTATGAAAACCTTAATTGGACTGAATGAAGATGTTTCCGGTAAAAGAGTACTGATTATTGAAGATATTGTGGATACCGGAAAAACATACCAAACTTTAGTGGATTTGCTTAATGAAAAAGGAGCTAAAGAGATACGAATCGCTACTTTAACTTTGAAACCGGATGCCTATAATTTAGACCTCCCTGTGCATTATGTCGGCATACGTATCCCAAATAAATTTGTGGTTGGAAGAGGGCTTGACTACGACGGGCTGGGAAGAAATCTGAACGATATCTATCAGTTAGTTAATTAGTAGAATTTTTAATTGTTTTTTTTATTTAACACAAATATTTTATGAAAAAATTTTATTTTCTATCTTTATTATTTTTTTCTCTGTTTAACTTTAGTTTTGCTCAACAATTTCCATGGACAGAGGGCTTTGAAGGGACAACCTTTCCCCCACCCGGGTGGACCATACTTGATATCTCCGGTACAAAAACATGGGAAAGATATACGCTAAATAACCATTCCGGCAATGGATCGGCAAGACATGAATTTGCAAATGCTTCTCAAGGGTTACAAGAAACCGCATTGGTTACACCACCTATCACTCTTCCAAATTTTGGAACCCCTACGCTCGATTTTTGGTCATATATTCAACTTATTGGCTATCAGTATAGCGGAGTGCTGATTTCCACAACAGTTAATAATGACATCAACGCTTTTACTGAGGTGAAAGTGTTGTCCGGTGATGAGATTACAATTGGTTCCTGGCGAAATATTACCATTCCCTTAGAAGATTATAACGGACAAACGATTTATATCGCTTTTTTATACAAAAACACTGACGGACACAATTGGACTATTGATGATATTACCATATCTCATTTCGCCAGCTATGTGGATATGCAAGCGCTTTCTCTGAAGCCAATCACGGGAGAGTATGCTATATTGTCTGCAAATGAACAAGTTACTGTGCATTTAAAGAACAATGGAGGCGATGCGGCAAGCGGATTTAATGTAAAATTATTACATAATGATAATGTTATCTCTACAGAGATTTTTTCAGGCTCTATTCCAAGTTTGGGTGATGATTACTATACTTTCAATGCTACCTTAGATCTTTCGGCTACCGGAATACACAAGATACAGGCGGTAGTTGAAATCGCAGGAGATCAAGTCCCTGAAAATGACATGGTAACATCATTGGTTACCCATTTGGGCTGTGACATAATTACTACATTCCCTTTAGAAGAAAGTTTTGAAGAGAACGGGCTGAATCTACCCTCTTGCTGGACGCAAGAGTATGTAATAGGAAGCAGAAATTGGCGGGTTTTTAATGTTTCCGGAGCACAACAAATTCCAGGATTAGAACCACTTGAAGCCTTTGAAGGAAACTATAAAGCCGTACTCTATGACAATGGAAGCGGTCCTGTTACCAAATTAATCACTCCACCATTGAATCTTACACAATTGAATAATCCTGCATTAAAATTTTATCATATTCAACAACGCTATGTGAATGACCAAGATAGCTTAAAAATTTACTACAAAACCTCTGCCAATAGTGAGTGGGTTTTCTTGGAAAAATATACCGAAATGATTATGGATTGGACCGAAAGAACGATCCCGCTTCCCGAACCCTCAAGCCAGTATTACATAGCGTTTGAAGGATATTTAGAATGGGGGCATTCAGTTCAATTAGACGCGATTTCAATCGGCGATTATGCCGGAACAGATATTGCCGTGAAAGCTATATCCCCTGAGGGGGTTCACGTAGGACTGTCAGCACAACAGGAAGTTAAGGCAACTATTAAAAACAACGGAAGAGAATCTGTCTCAAATTTTGATTTAACCTTGTATCTGAACGAGAGTTTTATTGCCAAAGAGGTTTTTACCGGTTCTATTCCCGCGCTGGGAGAATATGTTTATACTTTTAACTCTAAAATAGACCTCTCTGTATCTGGAACTTATTCCATAAAAGTAGTTGCAGAATTAGATGGCGATGAAGTTCCGGAAAATAATGAACTGACAGTTATTGTAAAAAATTTAGTCTGCGATGCGCTTACTTTCCCCTATGAAGAAGGATTTGAGGAAGAGATCTTTCCACCCTACTGCTGGAACAAAATAGGAGAATGGAAAAGACTGACTTATAGCGCGCACTCAGGCATAGGCAGAGCAAGTTATGCCTGGTGGGACGGGTCTTTGGGATGGCTCATCTCTCCTAAATTCTCCATCCCGGAAGGTGGGGACTTTATGTTGGAGTTTTGGTCGCATGTTTACGACAAAAAGTTTTTCACTTATTCCGGTGTATGGATTTCTACTACAACCCCCGATGTTTCCTCATTTACAGAAATTCACAGCCTGACGGGCAGTGAAACACCCGACGAAATTTGGACAAGAATTGAGATCCCCCTAAGTGCATACTCAGGAAAAGATATTTACATTGCTTTCAAATATACGAATAGTGGCGGACAATCCGGACACATGTGGTCGTTGGATGATATAAGAGTTTTTAATTTAAGTAATTATATAGATGCGGAAGTAGTGGAAATTACTGCTCCTCCTGAAATTAATATGAATTTAACAAGCGAAGAAACGGTAACTGTAAAGATAAAAAACAACGGTGGAACATCTATCAGTGGATTTCAATTGGTATTGGAACACAACGATATAGTGGTTGCTACCGAAAACTATACCGGTTATATCACAAGTTTGGCATCTGCAAACTACACTTTTAATAAAAGATTAAATCTCTCTGCAGAAGGAGATCATACTCTAAAAGTTACGATCGTCTTAGAAAACGACATGGATCCAAGCAACGATTCAAAAACCAAGATTATTGAAAACAGGATTTGTCCTGTCACTACAAGTTACCCATGGACAGGGGAGTTTCAAGGTATTGAACCCGGCGAGATAACAGAGTGCTGGATTAATATTGACGCTGATGGAGATACTAAAAAATGGCAGTCGTTGGAAGCAAACGGGACATACTATGCCATATCCGAGTCGTATGATGCGGCGTATGAATTTCCGCTCACGCCTGATAACTGGCTCATTTCATCTCCATTAAAACTAGAGAACCGTACAGACTATTATCTTTCGTACAAAGTGGGTGGTGCAAATTCAGAATTGTCCGGCGCAGAAAAATATTCCGTATTAATTTCAACCAAAGGAATAGATCCGGCAACTTTTACCGCTATTCGTACAGAAACCCTTTATCCCTCTGATTATACTGAATTGCTTTCGGGCGAATTAGCCGGTTATGGAGTAAAAACTGTTAAAGCGCCATTATCTGCTTACAACGGACAAACCATTCACATTGCTTTTCGCCATTGGGACTGCACTGCTCAAGACATGTTGATAATTACTGATATTGGTGTAATTCAGGAGTTATCTATTAATGAAAACACAAACAATAAAGACCCTTTAGTGGCGTGGGTGAGTAATGATTACTTATTTGTTGGCGGGTTACATATTGGCGATAGTTTACGTGTCTATTCGGTTATGGGACAATTGGTTTATCAAACGGTTGCCCATAGCGAAATGGTAAGCATTAAGCCAAATGCTCGCGGGGTTTACATGATTCAATCAGGAAATAGGGTGGCGAAAGCGGTATATTAGAGGTCTTCTTTTGTACTTAAAAATGCTTTTTGATGACTAATTTATTATAATTTCAATTTATTAATTACTATTCAAATAGATAAAACTTCGTGTAAATCTATAATTATCAAATTCTTATTAATAGTTTTTTTTATTATTGAAAACTTTTTTAATAATTTTATCTGAAAATATTTTCTTTAGAGTAGTAACTCAGAAAAATATATATTTTTGCACCCCTTAAAATGGAACTTAGACTGATAAGCCGTTGTAGCTCAGTGGTAGAGCACTTCCTTGGTAAGGAAGGGGTCACGAGTTCAACTCTCGTCAATGGCTCAAAAAATTGATAACGACCTCTATTCTAATAAAATAGATAGATAATAATTTAATAACCTTTTAATTTATAAAAAAATGGCAAAAGAAAAATTTGAACGCTCCAAACCCCACGTAAATGTGGGTACCATCGGTCACATTGACCATGGCAAAACAACCTTAACAGCTGCCATCACTACCGTTTTGGCTGAGAAAGGACTTTCCGAGTTGCGTAGTTTTGACTCTATTGACAACGCACCGGAAGAAAAAGAACGTGGTATCACTATTAACACATCTCACGTTGAGTACCAAACAGCAACTCGTCACTATGCTCATGTGGACTGTCCCGGTCACGCCGACTATATTAAGAACATGGTAACTGGCGCAGCACAAATGGACGGTGCTATCATCGTAGTAGCTGCAACCGATGGTCCTATGCCACAAACAAGAGAACACATCCTTTTAGCACGTCAGGTGGGTGTTCCTAAATTAGTAGTTTTCATGAATAAAGTTGACTTGGTTGACGACCCAGAACTTCTTGAACTTGTTGAAATGGAAATACGTGATCTCTTATCATTCTACGGCTTTGATGGTGACAATACTCCAGTTATTCAAGGCTCAGCGCTAGGCGGTTTGAATAAAGAGCCAGTATGGGTAGAAAAAATTATGGAACTTATGGATGCTGTCGACAGCTATATTCCACTTCCTGTACGTGATAAAGATAAAGAGTTCTTAATGCCCGTGGAAGATGTATTTTCAATTACAGGTCGAGGTACGGTAGCTACCGGAAGAATTGAAACAGGTGTAATTCACACCGGAGACCCTGTTGATATTATTGGTATGGGCGCTGAAAAACTGAAATCTGTAGTTACAGGAGTAGAAATGTTCCGCAAAATTTTGGATACCGGTGAAGCCGGAGACAACGTAGGTTTGTTGCTCCGTGGTATTGATAAAGATGAGATTCGCCGTGGTATGGTTATAGCAAAACCCGGTTCTATTAAGCCACATAAAGAGTTTGAAGCTGAGGTGTATATCTTGAAAAAAGAGGAAGGTGGACGCCATACTCCATTTCACACCAAATACCGTCCTCAATTCTATTTCCGCACCACAGATGTTACCGGAGAAGTATTTCTCCCGTCTGGTGTTGAAATGGTTATGCCCGGCGATAACTTGACAATCACTGTTAAATTGTTGTCAGAAATTGCTATCAACTTAGGTCTCCGTTTTGCTATCCGCGAAGGTGGACGTACCGTTGGTGCAGGACAGGTAACCAAAATATTAGACTAATATCTATTGTGATAGAGAAGTGGGATGCCACATCTCTACACGATGTTAGGGGAATAGTTTAAGGGTAGAATAGCGGTCGCCAAAACCGTTGATGGGAGTTCGAATCTCTCTTCCCCTGCAAAAAAAAAGGCGACTATATGATCGCTTTTTTTGCATATTAATATTCGTATTTTATAGCAACCTCACGGCAAATTTTCCCTAATTGTTGCATTAAAGTTTCATCAATTTCCCCTTTCCTTAACTTGTTTAAAAGTTCTTGATGAGTTTCGTGCAAAGTTTGTAAGTAATCTTCTTCAAAATTTTTGATACTATTTATCGGAATTTTTAATAATAGTGCATTTACACCACAGAACAAAATGGCAATCTGTTCTTCAACTGAAAGTGGTGCATATTGCGGTTGTTTTAGAATTTCCACATTTCTTTTTCCTTTTTCCAATACATTTGTTGTAGCTTGGTCAAGGTCGGAACCAAATTTGGCAAAAGCTTCCAACTCACGGTATTGAGCTTGGTCTAATTTCAAAGTCCCTGCAACTTTTTTCATGGCTTTGATTTGAGCATTTCCTCCCACACGTGATACAGAAATCCCAACATTTATAGCAGGACGAACACCTGAGTTGAACAGCGAGGTTTCCAAGAAGATCTGTCCATCGGTAATGGAAATCACATTGGTAGGAATATATGCGGAAACATCGCCGGCTTGAGTTTCAATAATAGGTAGAGCTGTTAATGAACCACCTCCTTTCACCAAATGTTTGATGGATTCGGGAAGGTCATTCATTGAGGCAGCAATTTCATCTGATTCTATAATCTTAGCAGCCCGCTCCAACAAACGAGAATGAAGGTAAAATACATCTCCAGGATAGGCTTCACGTCCGGGCGGACGTCTCAACAACAGAGAAACTTCTCTGTAAGCCACAGCTTGTTTCGACAAATCATCGTAAATAATCAATGCAGGTCTTCCTGTATCACGAAAAAACTCACCAATCGAAGCGCCTGCAAATGGCGCATAGAACTGCAAGGCTGCCGGATCGGAAGCTGTCGCTTTTACCACAACGGTATAATCCATGGCTCCTTTTTCAGTTAATGTTTTAACCGTACTTGCTACCGAAGAGCCTTTCTGACCAATAGCAACATAAATACAATAAACAGGTTCGCCTTTATCGTAAAACTCTTTCTGATTGATAATTGTATCAATGGCAATCGCTGTTTTTCCTGTTTGACGGTCACCAATAATCAACTCTCTTTGTCCACGTCCAATAGGTATCATTGCGTCAATAGCTTTGATACCTGTTTGAAGCGGTTCCTTTACAGGCTGACGAAAAATAACTCCGGGCGCTTTTCTTTCAATGGGCATCTCTAACAATTCGCCTTTTATCTCCCCTTTTCCATCCACAGGTTCACCCATTGTATTAATTACACGTCCCAAAAGTCCTTCTCCTACTTTTATTGAAGCAATTCGACCGGTGCGTTTACAAATATCTCCTTCATTCAAGGTTTTGGATTCACCGAGAAGTACAATACCAACATTGTCTTCTTCAAGGTTAAGTACAATGCCCATGATATTGCAATCAGGTTTTTCAAAAACTACCAATTCTCCGGAAAGCGCGTTTTGAAGTCCATAAACTCTTGCTATTCCGTCTCCAACAACCAAAATAGTGCCGGTTTCTTCCAAATCCGCTTTGGAATTAAAACTTTGTAGTTGCTCGCGTAATATTGCAGTAATTTCTGAGGGCTTAATATCTGCCATAAATTATTGATTTAAAAATATTTAGATTTTGTGTTTTAAGGCCTCTATTCGGTAATAAAGTTTCGATAAATCTTCCAATATTTCCCATTTATACACACCCATCCGGTTTGGGAAGTCCAGCAACTCTGCATGCGCCACGTGCCGGACCTAATGGAAAGAGTTCGTAAATATCTTTTAATTTTAGGCCGGTTTCTTTACATATAGAACGAATCATCGGGGCCATACCGGTTTCTTCGTAGTGGTGTCTAATAATTCTGATAATTGACCAATGATTTTCAGTTAATTCCTGGATATCATCTTCTTTGGCAATCAGTAATGCCAAATCATCGTTCCATAATTGCGGCTCTAACA
This sequence comes from Bacteroidales bacterium, assembly GCA_031286285.1. Taxonomy (GTDB): domain Bacteria; phylum Bacteroidota; class Bacteroidia; order Bacteroidales; family WCHB1-69; genus WRNX01. The sequence goes on from JAITUN010000069.1 coordinate 16,267, forward strand.
TAAAGCCATCGCCGTCCATATTAATTTGTTTTTCGTTAAAATAAAAAGCCATATTGTTTTTTTTTAAATGATAAAAATGTTATTTTCACAGCACAGAGTTACAGAACACAAAAAGTTACACAGAGATTATTTATAATAAATTCTTACAAATCAGGGTTAATTATTTTTAAGGTACCGGATCATAACCACTTCCACCCCAGGGGTTACATCGTAAAATTCTTTTAATGGTAAACCATCCTCCTTTCCACGCTCCATGTTTTTGTATTGCTTCAATTCCATATTGCGAACAGGTAGGAATAAAACGACACTGTTTTCCAAAAAAAGGAGATAAAGTCAATTGATATAATTTTATCATTCCAACAAAAAACCACGATACAAATGAAAGAGGAATCGTGGCACGTAACTTGTGCTGATTTATATACGACGAGTTGTTAATGACGAATTTACTCATTATTCATACTTTTACTTGAGATTATTCTTATTAAATTTATCATTAACTCCATTAACCACTATTAGTACGCTCTTGCAAACACCACCCTTTGAAAAGAGGGTTTTCCTGTTAAAATACATCTTCCTTCCTCTTTTTCATTTTGAAAAGGGATTACACGAATAGTGGCCTTTGTTAGTTCTTTAATATGTTCTTCTGTTTCAGAAGTTCCATCCCAATGGGCAAGCACAAAACCACCTTTGTTATCCAAAATACTAATAAACTCTTCCATAGTATTGGCAGAAAATGTTTTTTCTTTTCTAAATTTCAAGGCTTTATTGAAGATATTTTGTTGAATATTTGTCAAGAGATTTTCAATATGTTCAACTAAACCATCAATCGATATGGTCTGCTTTTCGAGTGTATCTCTGCGGACAATTTCCACCTGATTATTCTCCAGATCTCGTGGTCCGATTGCAATTCTTATAGGAACTCCCTTTAATTCATATTCATTGAATTTCCATCCGGATCGCTTAGAATCGTCATTATCAAATTTCACTGAAATATTTTTCGATTTTAGCGCTGTACACAAAGCAGAAACTTTTTCCGAAATTGCCAGTTGTTGTTCTTCTGTTTTGTAGATTGGAATTATAACTACTTGTAAGGGTGCTAATTTTGGAGGTAAAACCAATCCGTTATTATCTGAGTGTGACATAATTAGCGCTCCAATCAATCGAGTTGAAACGCCCCAAGAGGTTGCCCAAACGTAATCCAAAATATTTTCGTTATTTAGAAATTTTACGTCAAAGGCTTTAGCAAAGTTCTGTCCTAAGAAATGTGAAGTTCCTGCTTGTAATGCTTTTCCATCTTTCATAAGCGCTTCAATGCAGTATGTTTCTTCTGCTCCGGCAAAACGTTCATTGGGTGATTTAACACCTTTTAACACCGGCATAGCCATAAACTCTTCAGCAAATGTGGAATAGACGTTTAACATTTTTTCTGCCTCAATCAATGCTTCTTCCTTTGTAGCATGTGCTGTATGACCCTCCTGCCATAAAAATTCTGCTGTTCTCAAAAAGAGTCTTGTCCGCATCTCCCAACGTACAACATTTGCCCACTGGTTGCACAAAATCGGTAAATCTCTGTAAGACTGAATCCAGTTTTTGTAAGTGTCCCAAATTATGGTTTCCGATGTAGGGCGAACAATAAGTTCCTCTTCTAGTTTTGCTTCAGGATCTACCATTACTCCTCCATTAGGGTCTTTTTTTAAACGATAATGTGTAATTACTGCGCACTCTTTTGCAAAGCCTTCTACATGTTCTGCTTCCCTGCACAGAAATGATTTCGGAATAAAAAGAGGAAAGTAGGCGTTAAGGTGGCCGGTATCTTTAAACATTTTGTCTAAAGCATTTTGCATATTTTCCCAAATTGCATAACCATAAGGTTTAATAACCATGCAGCCACGCACAGCAGAATTTTCCGCCAAATCGGCTTTCTTTACAAGATCGTTATACCATTGTGAATAATCTTCTTCTTGAAGGGTGAGGTCTTTAGCCATAAAAAAATCTTATTCTTCTTTCTTTTCTAAGTCTTGCTTCAAAGTTTTGAAAATATCCAAATCACCTAATGTACTTTTCTCAGCATTTTCGTTTATTTTTTCAATCTCTTTCTTTTTCTTCTTTTCTTCAGCAACTACCCTTTTTTCTTCGTCTTCTTTCGACTCTTGCCAAGTTTTAGTGTGAGAAAGGTTGATTTTTTTTGCATCTTTTTGAAACTCAATAACTCTAAACGCAAGTGTTTCCTCAACTTTTGGATTTGTTTTATCTTCTTTCAGTAACGAACGGTTAAAGCAGAACCCTTCAATGCCATATGGCAAGGAAATAGTGTATCCTTTATCGTTTTGTGAAATAATAGTACCTTGATGTGTTGTTCCCACAGCAAAAACTGTTTCAAAAACATCCCATGGGTTTTCTTCGAGCTGCTTGTGTCCTAAGCTTAATCTGTGGTTTTCAATATCTACTTCCAAAACAACGACATTAATAGTATCTCCAATTTTAGTAAATTCAGCCGGGTGTTTTATTTTCTTTGACCAAGAAAGGTCAGAAATATGAATCAAACCATCAACCCCTTCTTCTAACTCCACAAAAATGCCAAAATTAGTAAAATTACGTACAGTTGCTGTGTGTTTAGATCCTGCAGGATATTTTGTAGTAATATCTGTCCAGGGATCAGGAATTAACTGCTTGATACCTAATGACATTTTTCTTTCATCTCTATCCAAAGTCAGGATAACTACATCAACATCATCACCTATTTTCAAGAAATCCTGGGCAGTACGTAGATGTTGCGACCAAGACATTTCAGAAACGTGAATTAAACCCTCAACACCCGGAATTACTTCTATGAATGCTCCATAATCTGCAATAACTACAACTTTACCGTTAATTTTATCTCCTACTTTCAAGCTAGGATCTAAAGCATCCCAAGGATGTGGGGTTAATTGTTTTAATCCAAGTGCAATACGTTTTTTATTTTCGTCGAAATCAAGGATTACTACATTAATTTTTTCATCTAACTGAACAATCTCTTCAGGATGATTGATGCGTCCCCAAGATAAGTCGGTAATATGGATTAATCCGTCTACACCTCCCAAATCTATAAATACCCCGTAGCTTGTAATATTTTTCACAACACCTTCCAAAATCTGACCTTTTTCCAATCGAGCAATAATTTCTGCTTTTTGTGCTTCCAATTCATCCTCAATAAGCGCTTTATGAGAAACAACCACATTTTTGTATTCATGGTTTATCTTAACCACCTTAAATTCCATCGTTTTATTTACATAGATATCATAATCACGAATTGGTTTTACATCAATTTGTGATCCTGGCAAAAATGCTTCAATACCAAATACATCCACAATTAAACCGCCTTTTGTTCTGCATTTTACATAACCGGTAATAATTTCACTTTCATCATGGGCTTGGTTCACTCGAATCCAAGATTGTAACATACGTGCTTTTTTGTGCGATAACTGTAGTTGACCGGTAGCATCTTCTTGGTTTTCAACATAAACTTCAATTTCGTCTCCTATTTGAAGATTGGGATTGTAACGTAGTTCAGAAGCAGTGATTACCCCATCTGATTTAAAACCTATGTTAACGACTATTTCGCGTGTATTGAAAGAGACTACCGTACCTTTTATTATAGCATTTTCATCAATTGATTTAAAAGATTTAGTATATAATTCTTCGTATTGTTCTCTTTCTGCCAAACTATATCTCGAGCCTTTCTTTTCGAGGTTATTCCAATTAAAAGTTTCTAATGAATCTTGTGCAATAGGAGTATCCTGTAAACGTGAAAGTTTTTTTACAGTAGTGAACTTTTTTTCTACTAAGGGAACCCCCGATTCTAAGCATTCAGTCCTCTCAATTACAGTAACTTCTTCTTTTACGGGTTCTTCAACAGCAGGTTCTTCTGCTACGATGGAGGTTTCTTCTGCCGCAGGTTCTTCAACAGCAGATTCTTCTGCTACGATGGAGGTTTCTTCTGCCGCAGGTTCTTCAACAGCAGGTTCTTCTGCTACGATGGTGGTTTCTTCTGCCGCAGGTTCTTCAGCAGCAGGTTCTTCTGCTACGATGGTGGTTTCTTCAGCTGCGGGTTCTTCAGCAGCAGGTTCGTCATGAACTGATTGTTTTGCAATCGGTTCATTTTCAGGTGTTTCCATTTCAGGAGTAATAATTAATTCTTCAGACATTTTGAAAATTTTGAATCAAAATTGATTCTTTTTTAATTTGACTTCGAGGTTAACTTATTGATTACCAAACCAAAGAGCCTCTTTCGATTTGGGCTGCAAATATATATTTTTTTCTCAATAATTTATCTTTTTCTGTATAAGCAAATTTTATTATCTTTGCGTGCAGTTAAAAAAAATATATAACAAGTTAAAAATCAAATATATGAGTGAAATTATTGGTATTTTTGGTCGTCAAATTTTGGATTCTAGAGGCAATCCAACGGTAGAAGTAGATGTATACACAGCAGCTGGAGCTATGGGACGAGCAGCTGTACCTTCCGGCGCATCAACCGGCGTCCATGAAGCAGTCGAACTACGAGATGGTGACCAATTACAATATATAGGTAAAGGGGTTCTAAAGGCAGTTGAAAATGTTAACAGCATATTAGCAAACGAGATAAAAGGAATGTTGATCACTAACCAAAATGAGATAGATTCGCGAATGATAGAGATAGATGGTACTGAGAACAAATCCAGATTAGGTGCTAATGCCATTTTGGGTATCTCTTTGGCAGTTTCTAAAGCAGCTGCACAGGAATGTAATCAGGAACTATACCGCTATGTTGGAGGAGTTAATGCCAACACTTTGCCTGTCCCAATGATGAATATTATTAATGGAGGTTCGCATGCAGATAACTGTATAGATTTTCAGGAATTTATGATTATGCCGGTAGGCGCAAAAACTTTTTCCGAAGCGCTTCGTATGGGCGCTGAAACTTTTCATCATTTGAAATCTGTGCTTAAAGGAATGGGATATTCAACAAATGTTGGTGATGAAGGAGGTTTTGCTCCTAACCTGAAATCAAATGAAGAGGCTATAGAAATTATTCTAAAAGCAATTGAAATGTCTGGCTATAAACCAGGTATCGATATTTGCATTGCCCTTGATCCGGCATCTTCTGAATATTTTCTTACAGATGAGAAAGTTTATCATCTACATAAATCTACCGGTGATAAATTAACTCCCGCACAAATGGTGGACTATTGGGAAAATTGGGTGAAAAAATATCCAATTATTTCTCTTGAAGATGGCATGGCAGAAGATGATTGGGAAGGTTGGCAAATCTTGAGCGACAGATTAAGAGACGAAATTCAATTAGTAGGCGACGACCTTTTTGTAACCAATGTAAAACGTTTATCTGAAGGGATTCAAAAAGGGATTGCAAATTCGATCTTGATCAAAGTTAATCAAATAGGAACTTTAACCGAAACTATTAATGCAGTGAACAAGGCAAAATGCAATGGCTACACTGCTGTGATGTCTCACCGGTCTGGTGAAACAGAAGATACTACTATTTCTGATTTAGCTGTTGCACTGAATACCGGACAAATTAAAACCGGATCGCTCTGCCGAACCGACCGCATTGCAAAATACAACCAATTACTTCGCATTGAAGAACTTTTAGGAGAACAAGGGTACTTTCCCGGAAAAAATTTCCCCTATTATCGATAATAAATACTGTTTTTATTACAATGAAAGATTTCATGCATATTTACACCCCTATTAATTCATAAATAAATGAGTGTCGAAAATAAACTGTTTCAAGAATTTCCTCCAGTATCCACCGAGCAATGGGAAGAGATCATTATCAAAGATTTAAAAGGTGCTGATTATCAAAAAAAATTGGCATGGCGCACCGATGAAGGGTTTCAGGTGCGCCCCTACTACCGCGCTGAGGACTTGGATTCGCTACACTATTTAGAAACGCTGCCCAATCATTTCCCATACACCAGGGGTTTTAAAACCAAAGATAACAACTGGAAAATTGTGCAGGAGATTACAGAAAAAGATCCGAAAAAGGCAAATGCCATTGCCGTGAATGCGCTGAACAAAGGCGCAGATTCTGTGTCGTTTTGTACAAAAAATGTTAACTCATACCAAGATTTAAAATCGTTATTGCAAAATATTGATTTAGAAAAAAAAGGAGTACAATTCCGTTGCGCTTCCTCTTATATTGAGTTTACAAAATGGTTTGTTCAATATATTGAGGAACAAAAATTTGATAAAACTAAAATTGTAGGCGCCATTGACTTTGACGCAATTATCTTTGCATTAAAAAAAGGAAAATTTTATAGAGAGAAAGAGACCGACTTGCAAGAAGTTGTAGAATTGCTTTCGCTCACTTCGGAACTTCCAAATTTTAAAATCATCAATGTTAACGGGTTGGCGATGCACAACGCCGGCGCTACCGTTGTTCAAGAATTAGGATATGCGCTTGCAGTAGCAAACGAATATTTAGCTTACGCAACAAACAAAGGGATCGCTTCGGAAAAGATTGCGGCTAAAATGCAATTCACCCTTTCTGTGGGCTCAAACTATTTTATGGAGATCGCCAAATTGAGAGCGGCGCGTTTGTTGTGGGCAACTTTAATTGAACAGTACCATCCTGCTTGTAATTGCGCTTATCACTTAACTCTCAATACAGTAGCCTCATCCTGGAACAAAACATTATACGATCCTTATGTAAATATGTTGCGCTCTACTACCGAGGCGATGTCGGCAGCATTGGGCGGCGCCGATTCTATCGCGCTCAAACCGTTTGATATAGCCTATAAACAGGAAGATGAGTTTTCAAGTCGCATCAGTAGAAATACGCAAATTATCTTAAAAGAGGAATCCTATTTCAATAAGATTGTGGATCCCGCAGCAGGTTCTTATTATATTGAAAATCTTACTAATTCAATTATTGAACATGCCTGGAAACTGTTTCAGGATACGGAAAAAGAGGGCGGATTTGTGGCTGCGATGGAAACCGGAAGGATTAAGTCTGAAATTGAGCAAAGCGCCTAAAAACGAGATATGGATATTGCTACCCGCAAGTATATTTTGTTGGGAACCAACCAATACCCAAATTCAAGCGAGAGTATGTTAGACAAAATTGAAGCAACAAAAACTTGCACTTCTGAGGGGTTAAAATCGTATCGTGGGGCGGCAGCGTTTGAAGATTTACGTTTACAAACAGAGGCGTTTGCCAAGAAACATCATCGTCCGAAACTCTTTTTGCTCAAGGTGGGTAATTTGGCGATGCGGCAGGCACGCGCCGGTTTTATTACCAACTTTTTCGGCTGCGCAGGTTACGAAATTATTGACAACGCCGGCTTCGCTTCCGCTGATGAAAGCGTAAAAGTTGCCCTTGACGCTACGCCGGACCTCATCGTTATTTGCAGTTCCGACGAAGAATATGCCACCTTGGGCGTCGAAATCATTCAAAAAATAAAAAAAATAACAAAAAAAATACCTGTAATTATTGCCGGAAATCCTACAGAAATCATTGATTTATTGAATGAAACAGGAGTTGATGATTATATTCATATAAAAAATAATGTATTAGAAAAACTGAACCTATACAATAAATTGTATTTTCGCCGTGTTAATTAAAACGACTAACCGCCTGTTAAAGGCATTAGTATATTTTTATTTTATTTCTCTGTGTGGTGCCTGCCTGTCCCAAAAGGATCGGGCAGGTACTTTTTTATGCCTTACCGATTCTTATAATCGGGAAATAAAGTTGGATAAAGAACCCCAAAAAATCATTTCGCTTTCGCCCGGAATTACAGAGATGCTATTCCTGCTTAACGCGGAAGATAAACTAATTGGTATTTCAGATTATTGTAATTTCCCCGAAGAAACGCAATATATTAATAAGGTAGGAGGTCTGCAAAATATTAACATTGAAAAAATAGTCTCTCTACAACCCGATGTAGTGCTCATTGGCTCCATTATTCCCAAAAAAGAGGTGGAAAAATTGGAAAAATCAGGAATTACGGTAATAGCCTTGAAACAAGAGGAAAAATTGGAGGGGCTGTTGGAGACGATGACAATGCTTGGGCAAATTGTAAATAACAGTGTTTGTGCGGATTCATTGGTGGAGCGCTATGAGAGACAATTGGAAGAATATAGAGAAAATTACAACTGTGACAAAGCCGCCGCCAAAAAGCCGACCGTATATTATGTGGTGAGTTTTGGATCGGCGGGAGATTTTACCGCGCCCGCAAACACACATATCAACGAAATTATTCAGTATGCAGGCGGAAGAAACATTGGGGATACCCTGTCCACTTGGAATATCAGTCGGGAGTATTTGTTTACACAAAACCCTGACCTTATTTTTATTCGTCCGGAGGAGTTGCCCTTTTTTGTAAAAACCTACCCTTACAATTTGTTGGATGCCGTAAAGGAGAATCGGGTTTATCCTATTGAGTCGGGGTGGGTTGATGTGATTTCACCGAGAAACTTTTTGGCGATAGAGTTGATGCGGGGGAAAGTATTAAACTTCCGGTATTAATCAAAATATTTTGATTTTTGCGGCAGAGTTAAAAATAAACCAAATGCACAACCAAAAAAAATATAAAATGAAATCTCCATGATTTTAAAAATAAAAACACACCAACGGATAACTATAATAATCAATAACTTATAAAATCATATTCACAAAAAAATGGAAATTAAATCACTTGAAAACATTGACTTTGAGACCATATATAACGCATTTGGTCAGGCATTTGCAGATTATGAAATAAATATTACTGCGGAAGAACTGAAAATAATGCTGAAACGGCGTGGGTATAATCCCGAGTTCTCTTTTGCTGCTTTTGAAGAGGATAAGATAGTGGCGTTTACTTTGAGTGGAGTTGGAAATTTCAACGGTCATAAAATGGCTTACGACACAGGTACGGGAACGTTGAAAGAGTATAGAGGTAAAGGGTTTGCCACAAAAGTCTTTGAATATTCACTCCCGTTTTTGAGAGAAGCAAACATACATCACTATCTGTTGGAGGTGTTGCAACACAACACCAAAGCAGTTTCTGTATATCGTAACCTCGGATTTGAGATTACAAGAGAGTTTAACTATTTTATTTGGGAAAATAAAGAATTTAATAATCATTTAAAAAACATTGAAACTCCTTGTTCCATAAAGAAAATAGATATTGAAAACTATTTATATGTTTCAGATTTTTGGGATTTTTATCCCTCATGGCAGAATAGTTTTGAATCCATAAGAAGAGCAAGTGAGGATTTTATCAGTTTGGGCGCGTTTTTTGAACAAAAACTTGTTGGATATTGTGTTTTTGAGCCCAACTCCGGTGATATTACGCAAATTGCAGTTGATAAACCTTTTAGAAGAAAAGGGATCGCCTCTTTTTTACTTCACGAAGTGAGTAAACTTAGTAAAAATTCAAAAACAAAATTGCTCAACACGGAGATTACCTGTAGTTCTATTGTTAGTTTTTTAAAATCAAAAAATGTTGAAATTTCGGGGAAACAGTTTGAGATGGTGAAAAAAATCTACATTACCCCTTGACAAGCGGTTTTTTGTAACGTATATTTGCGCGACATAAAAATCACTAATATGGACATACTAAAATTCAACTCAGTAGAGGAAAAAATCATCACAGTCAGAGGCATTTCCGTTATTTTAGATAGCGATGTTGCCGAACT
>JAITUN010000075.1 GCA_031286285.1 Bacteroidales bacterium
TCTGAACTCAAATCTGTGGTATGATCACATATTATTTCTTCATACTCATAGTTTTTAGTTAAATCATGGCAAAAAGAGGCTTCCAAGATCTCTCCGTAATCTCTGTAATAATCAATACACAATTTTACATGCCAGCCCCAAGGATTGGTATCCTCCACGTAATAACGCTGAATTATATAAAAATCACCAGCTTCCCTATCCGACATAAATTGAGGATAAAATGGTGTTTCACCCGGATGATAAACTTCGCTTATATATACATGGCGAAAAGCATAACCTGTATCGGCGCTAAAGGAGACTTTAAAAGTATTATCGGGAAACCATGAACTAATATAAACCTCGCCCGGTAATCCGCCGCGATAAACGTCAGGGAATCCCTGACTCATTTGACCAAAGACATATTGACCGTCTATTGGAATTTCTATATAATTTTTAAATAAATCATACGTATGGTATAATATTCCATCATAACCATTGTAAGTACCTATCGCAAAGATTTCTTCTTCTTTCCATCCAAATTCGCTTTGTAACCCAACACCTCCCTCAACATTAAAAAAGGTTGCACCATAATCTGTACTTTTAAATACTCCCCCTCCCCCGCGATATATCAATCCTTCAAAATTAGCAGAAAAATAAAGTAAATTTCCCATATTTTCCTCTCTCCAAGTCCAATTTTTCCCATAATCGAAACTTACCCAAAGGGCGGTATGTGGATAACTGTCTTTAGAATAGTAACATCTGACATATAGTACTCCAGGCGTAGCATCAGCAAGTACATACCCTTGTACCATAGTGGTTTCAGGATTAGCGAAGTAGTCTTCGTCGTATTGTATGGATAGTTTTTTGCCGTTTTCGGTTAGGTGGTAAATAGCCATACGCAGGATGTCATAATATGATCCGGAAGGATCGTATATAGCGTACCAAGGGTCATTTGTGTACAACTCGCCGAGTTCAGCGCCACGAGCTTGAGCGCGGTTTTGGGCGGTGATAGAGCCGCTTGCAGCGGCTAATATTATCAGGAAAAATACAAATCTTCTCATAATTTTGATGTTTTATTTGTTGGGGCAAATATAAAACTTTTTTGTTACATATTTTAATATTTCACGATTTTTCACGCTTGCGCCGATTTGCAATCGGTGCAATGGACACGCCGATTATAAATCGGCGCGAGCAGTGAAATAGCGTCCGAACGTTCTAAAATGTTTACAGTTACCATATTTTCACCTCTTAAAAAAATCTTCTTTTAGCCACAATTTAAAAACAGGGTCTAAAATATCTACGGTTTGAAGCGTTATATCAATGATTTCACGAGAAATCAGCGTTGTTTTTATCTTTTTCAGATTAGCAGAACTTCCTAAACGATATTTTTTGAGATTTTCCTGCGAACTAAATGCTGTTTCACCATCAATAACTGCTTTGAGAAAGTTAATTTGCGTACTCGTTAGCGTTTCTATTTGTCCAACAAAAAGCAAACTTAATTGATTCTTAATGCTTTGCAAAGATTCATCAATGAGTTCTTTTGAACAACTCATTTTTGTTCTCAACCACGCTTGTTGTGCAAGTTGTTGTACATAATAAGAGTGGTTATCAACAAGTTTTGCTAAATATTCTGCTTGCTCAATGCTTATTTTTTTGTTCGTATCGTCAAAGCGTTTTTTTATAAATTCGCCCCACTTTTGATTGCTTATTTTTTGCAAAAACATAATGTCGCCAAATTTGTAAAATGGCATTGCCGAATTTGAAAAAATATCCAAAAGCATACTTCGCTTACTTCCATAAAGACAATATGCAACATTGTGATGGTGTTGCCAATGTGAGCGGAGTTTTCGCTGAAATGCCAAACTTTCCGGAAAATCGCCAATTGATTGAAATTCGTCTATACAGACTATTACGCTGATTTTTTTTGCTTTTGCAATGGTTTCGGGCAAATTTAATATTTCGTCGGGACTTTTTTGCAATGTTTCCCATTCTACGCCAAACGAAATTTCAGCTTGCGAATCGGGAGAAAAATTGATTTTGGGCAATAAGTGCGACAAAAATGTTTTTGCATTTTCAGCCATTTCTTCCCAACGATTTGAAGTTGATCTTAGAACTTCTTTGGCAAAAAGTGCGTAAAATTCCATCTCACTTCGTACACTGAAAATATCAATCAGACATACTTTTATCTCTTTATGCTCATTGCGAATTTTTTCCGCAACATTTTCTACAAGGGAAGTTTTTCCCCAGCGTCTTGGTGAGATTATCATCGTGTTTATCAATGATTTAAAGTTCATTTCAAGGCGCAAGCGTTCTTCCTCTCTGTCTGTAAAGTTGATCAAATCAGACGATTTTCCGAAAATAAATGGCAACTTCTGTTTCATATCAAAAATATTTTTGCAAAGATACAAATTTTTTTTAAAATATAACCCAGAGGTTACAAACCTTTTGGTTTGTAACCTCTGGGTTACAAACCAAAAGGTTACATTTAATTTAGATTCAATATGATTTATAATGATAACAGCCGTGCCATTCGTTGGGCATCAATATTGCCGCCGGAAAGGATAATGCCGGTTTTTTTACCAATAAACTTGCTAATGTTTTCCATGACAACGGCTAAAGCTACTGCCGATGAAGGCTCTACAACGATCTTCATCTTATCGAAAATAAGGCGCAAGGCTTCGACGATAGATTCTTCGGAGAC
>JAITUN010000090.1 GCA_031286285.1 Bacteroidales bacterium
AAGCAATGCTGATTATATTGTAACTGGTGATGAAGACCTGTTAGTATTAGAAAAATACAATGATATAAAAATTGTTTCACCAAATAAATATTTGGAAAGCGTAACAATGCAATCAAGTGTCACCGCCGTTGTGTACTTGCTGGTACACAGCTTGGAGTGGGGGTTTGGGAGTGGAGGTATAAAACAGAAAGAGTTGATAAAACAAAAAAAATAAACTATTATAATGATATGGACAATATTATCCAGTCTGAACTGGAAACGCTTAAAGAAATAATCATTCGCACAGTACCGGTAGAGCAAATTTGGCTTTTTGGTTCCTACGCCTACGGAATACCTGAAAAAGACTCTGATTTAGATTTATATATTGTATTAAAGGATGAAATCACAATGCGGATGGTAGATGCTGCTATTACAATAAGGCAGGCAATAGGCAGAAAAAAAACAATGCCTATTGATGTTGTCACAAATACTCTTAGTAAATACAAAGAGCGAGCGCAACTACCAACATTAGAACGAACAATTTCCCGGCAAGGAATAAAGATATATGGATAAAAGCACTGAATTAAATCAATGGATAGAAATTGCTAACAGTGACTTGGATGTTGCCCAGCATTTAGCAAAAAACATGTGGCCAATTGTATGCTATCATTGCCAACAAGCAAGAGAAGCAATTGGAGAAACATGATATGGATAGAGCATTGGAATATGCGAATTTCGTAAAAGAATTTGTGCAAGCTCAATTTCCTGAACATTTTTAAACAATTAAGGATGTCTCAGAACAAATAGCAAAGAAAAGCCAGCCTTTGTTATTTTGTTACCTGCCCTACAACCAATTTTAACCGTTAAACCCTTCGCCGCCGCTGTTGTGTACTTGCTTTGTTACGGGGGCTTGGAGGGGGTTACTTGAAACTACCAGATATGCGATACATCATACTTCGGAGTATTTTCATCTGCTGTGATGAATGTCATTTGCTCGACAATGGCTGTTGCAACGAGCAAGCGATCGAATGGGTCACGATGATGCATAGGCAAAGCTTCAAGGGTGGAAAGGCAAGAGGTAGTAATGGGCAGAATTGTGATATCGTTTGTTTCCGCATCATGTAAAAAATTCACTACACTTTCAATTTCATCCAGCTTTCCAATACTGATCTTAACAGCAACTTCCCATGCAGAAGCAATGCTAAGATAAACAGGATTAGAGCGATTACGAATGATCTGTTTTGCATTTTCAGACAATTTGGGGTCACCATTGAAAAACCAGATGGCAGTGTGAGTGTCTAACAAGTATTGTTTCATTTACATGTAATCCTTAAAGTCTTCAAGAGGCGCGTCAAAGTCGTCTGACATACGATACTTTCCTTTTGAGCAGCCAAACACACGCTCTTTTAAAGGTTCTGTTTTTTCTTCTTTCTGCGCTTTATGTTGAAGGTACGCCAAAAAATCTATTACTTCGCCAAAGTATTTTTGGGGAATATTGTTAATTCTTTGTTGTAATTCTGCTTGTTGAGTCATAAGAATTTCCTCCTGCAAGGTAAATTATACCTCTCTTTAGTCATTGTGTCGAGTTGTTTTTGCAGCCATTCTAAACCCACTGCCACCGCTGTTGTGTATTTACCTTGTTACGGGGCTTGGAGTGGGGGTTTGGGGTATGTAAAAAGCTGGACATTTCAGACTTTTTGTAGTATCTTGTAAACAGGGAAAGTATGGCAAGAATGACAGACAAAGAAGCAGATATTATCAGAGAATTGGTGTACGAAAAAATAGCTATCTTTTTGTAATCCTTTTTTGGTGTCTGTCTATGCACACTGCCGCCGCCGTTGTGTGCTTGTCTTGGCGTGTAAATTGCGAGTAATGTTTTTGGAGAAGATTATGGAAAAAACAGATAGTGAAAATCTTCAGAAATTGAGAGAAAGTGTTGATAAAATACTTGAGATCATGCAAAAGCCAAAAAAATTAATAGTAAGAATTTTGGATGGAGTAGCTATGGGGATTGGCATCTTAAGCGTTTTAAGTGCCATTGATATAATAAGACAATGGATAGGGGGTTAATATGTTTTTTCAAATTATTGTAACCATTGCATTGATGCTTATCAGTATTTCACTTTTTATGATAGCACGGTATTTGAAGCGGCAATAAGCAGAGAACAGTGAGCAGAGGCATTGCTACTTGCCCTGTAACCAATTTTAACCACTCAAACCCTTCGCCAGCGTAACAATGCAATCAAGTGCGTAGCGGCGGTGGCAGTGGGCGGCAGGGCTGGCGGCGTGAGTTTGCAGGAAAAGGAGTTCACGCGAAGGCGCAGAGGCACGGAGCCGATATTTGATATCTTTTCTTAATAAATTCATGTTTTTTATTCAAATTAATGTATAATATGATGAAGAAATTTCGATTTCAAACATCAACTTTGTGTCTTTGTGTCTCTGTGTGAGATAATTTGCGAGTAAAGTTTTAACGAAGATATGCCCTGTTTCCAGCGTAACTGTGCACTTGCCGGTACACGGCTTGGAGTGGGGTTTTGGGAGTTAAAATTTTTTGAAAAAAGCTGTTTTTGGCTTGACAGGACATAGTATATCTACGATACTTAGAGTAGGCGGTTTGCCGATAACCATATTCGTCGAGGCCACGTGTTTCCGTAAGGAATAGCGTATTGTACCCATCGGATATGGTTATTTTTAAATTTCTGTTGCAGAATAATAATATGCAAAGTTTCTATTTAATAATTTTTGATTTTTTACAGTAATGTTAATTTTAAATAACTTGCCATTAATTTTACATTTATTTTCAAAATATGAAACACTATCAATACCGGGAGTATTTTTCGTGTCCTCTACCGTATCCAGAAATTTTGCATATTCTAACATTACATCAAGTTTTTGAATTGATAATATCCTTTCCCGTGTTCTAGATTTTATTCGCCATTCGGAAATAACTCGTCGTGATAATTCAATCTGCCAGTTTTTATTTCTATTGAAAATTAATACCGGAGGATTACGGATAAATTTACTTTTAGCAATCGTTAGGTATTTTTTCTTCAAGTCGCCAATGGTTAATTTTTTTTCTTCTTCTGTTTCCCAGATTTCGGGGATTTGAATTTCTGCTATTTTAATTTCCACAAATACAAGTATATGTAAACAATGCACCATTGTATATATCCCCCAACTCATAGTATTATTCCCTTATGAAAAAATTAAACATATTAACCTTACTGTGTATAATAAGCGTTCTTTTTGCGGCGGAACACGCAAGAGTACCTGTTACCCAATTTTCATAGTGGTGTCTGACACTGACCTACGCTATATGTGGGGTAACGGAGTGGATTGGTGTTAACAGAGGGTATTGCTCGAATTTATTCACGCAGAGACGCAGAGAGCGCAGAGCCGTTGCATGAAGGTTTTGCTTTTCTATCATGTTTGTTTTGATTTGAATGAGATATAGGATGGAAGACAGGAGATTATCGAACAACAGCTCTGCGCCTCTGTGCCTCTGCGTGAGAAAATGCGGGTAAATTTTTAACGAGGGTATGCCCTGTTTCTGTTGCCTTGTTACATGGCTTGGAGTGGGAGTTTGCAGGAAAAGGAGTTCACACGAAGGCGCAGAGGCACGGAGCCGATATTTGATATCTTTTCTTATAAATTCATGTTTTTCATTCAAATTAATGTATAATATGATGAAGAAATTTTGATTTCAAATATCAACTTTGTGTCTTTGTGTCTCCGCGTGAGATAATTTGCGAGTAAAGTTTTAACGAAGATATGCCCTGTTTCCAGCGTAACTGTGTGCTTGCCGGTACACGGCTTGGAGTGGGGGTTTGGGTAAACGCAAATAAATAAGACAAGTTATTACCTAACACTTGCCCAGGGAGTAAAGTTTTCGGGGTGTTCTTTGCGTTCAATTCGCCCTGCTTTAATTACAGCTTTCTCGTCTTCGGTTAAGTTTGTTTCAATAAAAAAAGGTTCGTCAGCAAAATGTGCTAGTATAGGTTCTACTATAGAAAGACCATGGTCTGGCATAGCATTAATATAATCGTCTTCAATACGCATTGCCTTATCCTCTGTTTTTATTATACCACAAAACCCAAAACCCGCAAAGTGGCTTTGTTGTTTGAATGCCAGCCCTGCCGCCCACTGCTACCGCCGTTGCGTACTTGCTGGTACACGGCTTGGAGTGGAGTTTTGGGGGTATGTAAAAAGCTGGACATTTCAGGTTTTTTGTTGTATCTTGTAAACAAGGGGGAATAATATGGAGTCCATAAGACAGATTGTTAACGGAAATGACTTAAAGCCGATTATAACTTTGCCCTCATCTTTTTATGATACACAAGTCGAAGTAATTGTGTTGCCTGTTTACGATAAAGGAGGGCATTTTACAGCCTTGCCTGCACTTTCTGATCCTGATACTCCATTAAAGCCTGTAAACCATTCAGCCTTTGGGCGGTTAAAAGCCTATGCAAATATTTCCCTTATACAAGAAGAAGAAGGCGCATGGGAAAAAGCAGCAGCAGAGAAACATGCAATACATTGATGCAAATATTATTCTTCGCTATATTTTAGAAGATCATCCCGAACTTTCCCAAAAGGCAAAAACGCTTATTGGAAAAAATATTGTTTGGGTTCCAGTAGAAGTTCTTTGCGAAGTTGTTTTTGTTCTTCTGCGAACATATAACATAAATCGAAAAGAAATATCCGACACCTTATTGGATTTTTTCGAAAATACAAACTGTAAGCTGCAACACAGGAAAGCGGTTATCAGAGGGTTAAAGTATTTTATTGTCTTTTGGCTGGATACTATGAAACAGAAAAAATAATCATTAATACATTTGATGATAAACTTGAAAAATTACTTGCTGAAATACGCAAGCAAGAAACAACGAAAAACTAACCTTTGCGCTTTGCGTGAGGAATTTTGTGAAGAATAGAATCGTCGAATTGATCGGAATGGGAGTTATAATGTCTTTCATGCCATGAAGTGCAGGAAAGAATTCTATTATTTAGCGGAGGAGAGTGAATTTTATGTCTGGCATGACAGAACAAGAAGCGTGGGAGATGGATGAGCTTCTTACCAAAACAACCCCAGAAATAAGTCCCACAGTCGAGGGACAATTTATTAAAAATCGTAATATGGTGGTTGTTTTAGATCGTTTATCCGCGCAATACCTTACGGCAAAAATGCTTGAAACCAAGCAAAGCCCCACAGAAATCATTAGTGGTATGATTCGCCACGAAATAGGCATTGCGAAAACAGCTTAACTTTTTTAATCACTTAACCCTTCGCCACCGCCGTTGTGTACTTGTCGGTTGTGGGCTTGGAGTGGGGGTTTGGGGAAGGGTTAGAAAACTATTATAGACATAATATAAATATTGATATATAATAGAAAACATGGGAATAGAAGAACTATCAAATTATATTGTTATAGACAATGGAATTCGTTTTGGGAAACCTTGTATTAAAGGTACTAGAATAACTGTTGGTGATATACTTTTATGGTTATCAGAAGGTATATCCATATCAGAAATATTGGATGATTATCCATTACTAAAAGAAGAACATATAAAAGCGGCATTGTCTTTTGCGGCAAGACGAGAAGAAATTGTAAGGGTAATTGCGGCAGCATAAATGAAAATATTACTAGATGCCAATATTTCTTATAAATTAGTAAATAAATTAAAACCCGTATTCGGTGAATGTAACCATGTTGATTTGATAGGACTAAATATACCTGCACAGGATATAGATATATGGGAATATGCAAGGAATAATGGTTATTTGATAATAACAAAAGATGGTGATTTTTTAAATTTATTAGAAATAAAAGGTTTCCCACCAAAAGTTATTTTGCTAAAAACAGGAAATAATAGCAGTAAAGCACTCATGGAATTGTTAATAAATATTAAACCAATGATAGAAGAATTAGAAAAGAATGAATATGGATTATTAGAAATTGTTTAAATTACTTAAAGTTACCCCCTTGCCCCGCCGTTGTGTACTTGCTTTGTTACACGGCTTAGCTGCCGAAAGGCATAAACAATAGGCAATGCTTTGATATCTTGGACTTGTTCGTATTGACAATGTGCGCACACCAAGGTATACTTGAGTTGAAAGCATATTTAAGGAGGAAATGAATGGCAGCAACTAATATAAATGTTCGCACCGATAGCGAGCTTAAGATGAAAGCGCAGTCAGTTTTTACTGATCTAGGTCTGGATATGTCTACGGCAATAAATGTGTTTCTTAATCAAGTGGTATATAGACAAGCAATTCCCTTCGAGATAAAAAAACCGATCTATAAAACCGCAAAGCTTGGAGGATGGGAAGGAAGGATAATCATGTCTGCTGATTTTAACGAGCCAATGGAAGAATTTAAGGAATACTTCGAACCAGAGGTTTGCGAGTGATGAAATATCTTTTGGACACCCATGTTGTGTTATGGGTAGCTGAAAATTCTCCTTTACTGTCAGACAATGCAAAAGCAATTATCTTGGATAAAAGCGCAGAAAAATTTGTCAGCATTGCGTCAGCGTGGGAAGTAGCAATCAAACTAGGAACCAAAAAACTGCATCTTGACGGTGGTCTTCCCGAATTTTTTCGTATGATAGATGAAAATGGATTTGTTTTGTTATCGGTAGAAAGAGAATATCTTTTACAGATTGCACAACTTCCTGATCATCATAAAGACCCTTTCGACCGTATGATCCTGGCAACGGGAATCATTGAAGGAATGACGCTTGTAACTATCGATGAAAATATCCATAAATACAAAGCGCCAATTTTATGGTGAGCAGTAATGTTATCATTCAAGCATCCGAGCCGCCAGCCCT
>JAITUN010000126.1 GCA_031286285.1 Bacteroidales bacterium
AACTTATACTCATTAATTTGTTTATTGCTAATGGTTGTTCCAACAATACTTTTGTTGTTGCTCACTCCAAAAACCAACCAAGACTGTTTCTGCCCTTTTAAATTAGCTTCATTGGCTAAGGCAGAAAAGTATTGACCCAGCTTGTCTTTATCAAATTGACTTTTTGCTTCCTTAAACTCAACTACTTCGTTTTCGAGAGGAAGTAACAATAATTTATCTAATAATTCCTCCATCAATTTATTTTTGTTTTTCAATCATTTCTTTTCCAATCAGTAATTTTAATTGTCTGAATATTTCAAAACACTCATGCTTTCAAAAAAATGCTGTAAAAATCACCGGTATCATAAAAAATCTCACTTCACAATCTGTTTTTGTAATTCTTCAATTGCTCGTTCCAATACGTTGTCTTGTCCTTTTAAGTATGCATCATAGTTTGGTTTTACCTCAATGTCAGGTAAAATTCCTGTTAGGTTTGAGTCAGTTCCATCCGGATTTATGTATTTGATAATGGCAATCCTTGCTTCAAAATCTTCCGACAATGGTATGCTCATTGGTTCTGTTAAAACTCCAACACTTGGTGTGCCAATGACTGTTGCTCGTCCCGTTTCTTTCATCAATGCCAAAAAACTTTCCGATGCTGAGGCAACGAATGGTCCAGAAATAATTATCAGCGGTTGATGTAATTGTAATGAATCAGGAATGTTAGTCTTAATCGGAGGGTGCTTTATTTCCTCCATTACTGTTCCCAGATAGTAATCTTTATATTGAGGAATATTTTCTCCCCACTTTTTATAAGCGGGAACATGCTTTCTGGAATAATACGTTCCCAAGTTATTAATGGATTCAGTAAGGCATGCTGCAACCATCATCCACGCACGACTGCCACCGCCTCTATTTCCACGAATATCAATAATCAGCCCTTTGCAGTCTCTTAGTTGTGGCACCCAACTGAGAATCACAGAATCTATTTCATTAACATATTGCAGGAAGCAAGAAGCCAAATGGATATACCCAATATCCTCATTTATTATTTTAATGTTTATGGGTGAGAAAGTCGTAGTATTGACCATTTCCTCTTTAATTCCACGAATCATTTCTATTTCATTTTCTTTCCCTTCCGGCGTTTTTACGATTATCTTTACAGCAGATTGTGGAACTCCATAAAGTATTGCATTTACCGACTTGTCGAATTTCCAATGCGAATTTGAGGCAGCAATATATGGGGATATGGAATCCTTTAAAAAATCAATCACAGGAATATGGTTTACCTTTATGATTTCGCTCCCAATCGGTACCTTATCTGCCATACTTTTTGCTATATTACTTACGATGATTTTTTCGTCGAAATTGATGACTTCTACAGGCGGAGGGGCATCCGGATGTTCTTCCGCATAAATGAATGTATGTCCCTCATTGAAATGTGCCATAAAAGCATTTAATACACGAAAATATTCGTGCCTGTTCGTTACCTGCTCTACCTTCGGCAAATAAGCAAGATACAGACTGTCAATGTTAACTTGTTGAAATGTTTCTGCACATACAAAATTATACTTCATCTCTTGCCAAATGAGCGACAAATCATAAATTCTTTGCTCGCGACTTGACATGTTGTCTTGTGCCGTAACTGTTTCCAACAATAATGAAAATATAACAATAATTGGAATTAGGATTTTTCTTTTCATTTGGTCGTGCGGAATAAGTTCCATTTTTCCATCATAGAAACCTTGTGTGCGTTCTCTCATTTTACTCAAATGAAACAGATTGGAGCGCAACAGCATATTTTTTCAATCCAGATTCTATTCGCTGTAAAGTTCTTTTCGTTGGACGCTTTACACCAGAAGCATATTGCCGCATTTGCTCAGTATTTATTCCTGAAATTCGCGCCAAATTGCTTTGATTCAATAAACCATTATAGGTTTCTACAAAAGACGGAATATCTTGAAACACAAATTCAAAAGTATATTCGCTATTCATCCACGGTTCGCGTTCTTCTTCATACAGTCCTTCAATATGAAACTTCAACCCATCCGGCAAATCTTTTTTGAGATCATAAACCGTATTTCGAGCTATCACAAACCCTTCAACGCCTTCTATATGTGCGGAAACACTATAGTCGGCCTTACATATAACCACTTTTAATTTTTTCATGTTCAAATATTTTAAACTAATTTACAAAATCTTGAAATCTTAACCCTGATTGTCGTTCCATATTTTTTAAATTATTGATATTAACATCAAGCGATAATTTTCCATCTACAGTTACTGTTTTTCGAATTTTCGGATGTTTAAATTGCCGATGACTTGTTCCATTCTGTCTATCCAAATACCATCCTTGTGATATTAAGATGTCTATGACTTCCTTTACTTTGAAAACTCGCTTCATCTCTTTTAATCAAGATTGCAAAGATACGGATTTTTTTCAATCACCCATCATCTCAAAAAAAGGGCTGCTCTTCCGAACAGCCCTTTTAATTTTTAATTCTTAATTTTTAATTGAACTACTCATTCTCCCTACTCCTATCGAAATAGTGTGTATGAAGAAGTTCGTGGGATAGATGTCCTCCGGGTTTACCGAGATAATCTTTGTAGATTGCGGTGATGGAAGGATTGAGGTGCGACTGACGAAGTGTTCTGCTTTCGTCTTCGGTGTAGATTGCTTTCAGACGTTTCATTCTTACATCGGGATCGTTGCTACGGGGTTGTCCGCCGCCGCAGATACAGCCGCTCGGACAGCCCATCACTTCTATAAAATGATACGGCGAGGTGCCTGCAACGATTTGATCCATCAAGATTTTCGCTCCTGCCAAACCGCTGGTAACTGCTATTTTCACTTCAAAACCTTCAAACGCTTTGTATTCGGGAAGTACTTTTTCCAACTTTATCGTAGCATCTTTAATCTGGTCAAGACCTACAATCGGGGCTACGTGTAATCCGTCGAAGGGCAATGTGCGACCGGTGATGATGACGTAAACGGTTCTGAGCGCCGCTTCCATTACTCCGCCGGTAACGCCGAAGATGTCGGCAGCTCCGGTAGATTG
>JAITUN010000149.1 GCA_031286285.1 Bacteroidales bacterium
CGGTCGCCGCTTATGGGGGACCGCAGGGGGGCTTATGTATCGGGGCGTTACGGATGATAAACTATGCCCGAAGTGAGTGAGGATGTACAGTGTACATCCTGCCGTTTGATTGAAAGAGGAAACTTATGAGCCCCGTCACCAAAAAACAAAGACAAACTCAATAGATAATTGAAGTTAATTACCGCCGGGTTAATATTATGGAAGATGAAGTAAAATATTATATTTTTGAAAAAAATGGCTATCGGCATTTTGACCCTCAATTGTACAAGCGAGCAATTATTCGCTAATGTGGAGATCCGGCGAAACAGCTGTCAGACTAAACGTGAATAGCGTACTCACGGTCAGCTGGATTAGGGCAATGGCGGATAAATAGTGAATAGATAGTGAGAAATGGAGATGTTGTATTAAGGTCGTTCCCAATGCTGGCCGTTTGTTCGGGTTGGGAAGATAGAAAATTTTCCATTAGCGTATGTCCATATACTATATTATATGGAAAAAGGAGGATTTATGCTTGCCAACGCTACTAAATATATAGTATCCATGGTGCGCGTTCACGCATACAATCATCAATGTCGCAACGGCAGAAAACGTATTAAATTTAATCTGGCTAATCAAGGGAGATATAAAATGAAAAAGTCATTTATTATTATACAAGTTACAATTATTTTATGTATATTTATCAGTTGTACGACCTATAGAAACAACTCTAGAAGCTACCGTAGCAAATACTTTTACGGATACATTTATGACAAATTTGAAAGAAAACCGATCTATGGTATAAGGATTTATCCTAAATATTGCCCTCCAGAATTTTGTACTGAAGCTGAGATAGCAGGGGGAATGACTGATGAAAGTGGCTATTTTAAAATTAGAAAACCAAACATTCCGCTTGTACAATTTTTAGTAATTGAATTTGAAGAAACAATTATTGATAGTGTTTTTACTTTAGCTGGAGGTCTAACCAGAAGGGCAACCCTCTTGTTTCTTGATAGAAAAAGAGCTGACACAATAATGGTTAATATGACAAGTAAGACATGTGCTACTTTCAGAGCGGACCACAGAAGGTAACTGGTCTAAGATAGAGAGTGTGTGAATCATCATTGGAGAGATTATTGAACTCAGGCACTACAGAATGTACGTCGCAACAGAAGAAGACGTATTAAATTTAATTTGGTTAATCAGAGGAGATATAGTATGAAAAAACTGTTTATTATTGCATCGCTCATAATTATTTTATCTGTATTTATTAATTGTACAACGCTGGTACGTACCCCCATAAGCAATTTTAGAAGCAATCGTAGTAAGTACTATCACGGATACGTTTATGACAGGTTTAAAGGTAAAAGAAAACCGATCCAAAGTATAAGGATTTATCCTGAATATTGCCCTCCAGAACTTTGTACTGAAGCTGAGATAGCAGGAAAAATGACCGATGAAAATGGTTATTTTAAAATTAGAAGACCAAACATTCCGGTTTTACAATTATTAGTAGTTGAATTTGAAGGGAAAGAAATAGGCCGTGTTCATACTATAACTAGTCCTCGTCCAGGCGTTTTTGAGCATAGACTGTTTCGTGACAGGAAGAGAGCAGACACGATAATAGTTGATATAGAACGTAAGGATATTGGCCTCTCAATAGACGTTAGGAGATTCCCATGGTGGTAGCCAAGACTAAGATAACACAGACTTGAACACTACAGGATGTATGTCGCAACAGAAGAAGACGTATTAAATTTAATTTGGTTAATCAAGGGAGATATAAAATGAAAAAAACACCCATTATTGTACTGCTTTTGATTATTTGTGCTGTTTCTTGTGCACCGAATCGAAATGATTACAAGTGGGATTATAGAATTAGTCCCCGAATGGAGTGTTACTTTCAAGTGCTTTTGAAAAGGTGGTATGATGGTGCTGACGGGCAAGGACAGGGGCCTGTAGGTGATAGCCGAGTGTTGGGTCTTGTGGAACGCCATAAAAATACAGGTACCACACCATCGGAAATACTTAAAGTTTATGAAAACCTTCTACAATATCCTGGCCTTGGCGATAATAACTTGATCTTCGTCAAATTGAATTTTAACATTCTCGTCATTTTTGTGGGCTCGAAGGGCGCTTTTGGTCGCAAGCCCGGATATGAAGACATTACAGTACTTATAGCCAAAAAAGTAACAAATTGCAAAGACAAGCCCGATCAAAGCTATGACATAAACGCCAGCACGATAATATAAAAAGGTGAACAATAGCATTAGCGGTGGAAAAATCCAATGATTTATGTTTTTTTCTGCTCCAGGATTCAGGATATGGAATTTTTGAAACTCTAAAAACTCCCTTTCGCTTAATTTATATTCAAATTGATATTTCATTTTTTTATTCCACTCCCAACTCGAATTTTGCCTTTTTAAGATTTTCGTATAATTGATTCAAGTCAACGTTCCAATGTTCAAGTTCTTGAACTTTACAACCAAGGTTCAACAATAGATCGTAAAATTCACATCCCCAGGTCAAGTCTAAAATTTCTTTGTCTTTCAGATTATTTTTATCCACCCAATTCGCCAGCGTTGATATCAATAATTTTAAGTCGTTGTCGCTGTGTTTAGCTTGATCCAAGTAATCACATATATATTGAGCGAAATCAAGGATTTCATCATCCGGATCAGGATGACGCGATTCGACAAATTGTTGAAACAGCTTATAATCATTTAACATTTTTTCTCTTAATTGATGCTTCCATGCTGTAAACGCCTCCAAATCTTTTATCATTTTAGATTGCGTTTCCAATAAGCTCTCTCTTGTAAAGCTATCTCCGATTATTTCAAAAGCGATATCCATCCGCTTCATTGCGTTTAATGCCATTTGCTTTAACTCGGCGTCAATCCGTCCTGTTATCTTGATTTGCGCGAAAGCGGTGGCATATGTTACCATGTCGCTGTTGCATTGGTCGCGCTCGCCGTCTTCAGTGTTCAACAAGGCTTCCACTGCTTCACGTGAAATATCATCAGCAGGGTAATATGGCATTTCCCAATCGATTTCTACCTGTTCTTTGGGGTTGGCTGTAAAATTGAAAGATTTGTTTTGGCGGACATACTCCGAAATCATGTCTAAGGTATCCGCGCCTTCATCGCTGCCAAAGGGCGCAAACTCATCACCACAGTTGTAATAAAGATCATCGGTAAAGTGTTCTCGAAATTTAGGGTGAGATGTTAACGGGTGCAGTCCTATTTCAGAATCGTCTAAGTAAAAATGGTTGTCAATGTCGAATTCGGGATAGGGTTTGTAGCCTTTCTTTGTTTTGGAAGCGACGAGTTTTTTTATTTTTTTCTTGCATTCTTCCTCGCTATCAAATTCTTTAATCTGGTATTTACCGATTGCCCCTGCTTTCCCATAGTTGACGACCAGTGTGTCGCCTGTGTATTCGATTCGCCAAAACTTGTCGCTCTTGTCGTCTTTATAGCGATAAGCCTCATGTGTGTAAACGGTGTTAAATGCTCAGTTTTCTGATTTTTCATCTTTGTCAAAACGGATTTTTCCGCTGTCGTCGTCTCGATAATAATCTGGATAAAGTATATAGCCCTCTTTTATCTTGGCAGCAATTAGTTTTTTGACTTCTTTGTCACATTCTTCTTTGGACTTAAACGCTTTGTGCTTCATTTTTCCCGGTATGCCGCCTGTGTTGCCTGATAAATAAACTATATTATTTCCGCCATATTCAACAAGCCAAAACTCGTCCTTCTCATCATCCTGATAACGATATATTTCCGATTTTGCAACGGATTTTCTTTCTTCCTCATACGCGCTTTGTACATCCTCGGAGGCCAACACGTAAAACGTCTTCATTATAAAAGAATCATCAATCCAACCCCCGGAAAACCCGCTACGGTCATCGGGAGTAGGGATGCGCATTCTCATTTTTTTTTCTTCATCTGTTGGCGGAAGATTGCCTAAATACTCAAAAAGCTGTTTAATTATCTTGTCCGAGTATTTATATCCGCTATAGACATTAATCTGTTTTTGGCCTGTATATTTACAAGTAGCCGTTTTTTTCAGGCGCGGATCTGTCAGTTGTGGCATTTCTTTGTCAAAATAGCTGGTAACTGCAATTAAATAACCATCCCTTTCTGTTATTTTAAGCGAGTTAAATTCTTCCTCCGTATAGTCCTGAACCCCCGCTTTCAGTATTCTGATCGCACCATAATAATCACATGGCAACCTCGCAACAAAAACATCTCCAGCTTGAAACATTTCCTGCCTTCCTCTCATATTTAAAACATATTTGATCTGCTATGCTTAACCAAAAGCAAGACTATAAAAGCTAAACTAATAAAAACAAATTCAAGTATCCGGTTTTGACTGGGAGTTTCCATAAGAATTCTCGTAAAAGTTCCCGTAAAGATGGAATAAACAATAACGCCAAAAACAGCAAAGTAAGCCGCCGTTAATAAAACATGGCCTCTGTATGGTTTTTCACGACACCATTTTTCGATTCGACCCGTCATAGACGCAATAATAGCAAACGATACTGCCATAATCAAAATATAAATGAAATTCCAATCTGTGCCAGCCACTTAAAACCTCCAATAAAAATTGTAGCGGAATACTCTACTTTGTCTATAATATAATTTTTTCTGTCAATTTTTCCATTAGACAATATACACCCAAATTTTATCTGTATTCCATGTTTCTGCCTGCGTTCTTGCTTATTACGGTTTATTTTTTTTTAACTTAGCTCGGAAATATTGAAGCCAGAGCAGAACAGTAAAACCAATGAAAGTTAAAAGAAAATTCAGTTCATGACGTTCATCAAATAAATATAAACATATAAAACTGGCACTTGCTATTGTAAGCGCAATCGCCATAAATAATAATAGCTTAGGTGAAGCATTTTGTAATATCATTACATATCTCCTTTTTGTTTTTTATTTTATCATAACATTTTTTTATTCGTTAAAAAAAATGTTTGTATTTATACTATCCAACATATCTCTTCAAAAACCCTGCGTTATTATTTCTTATTTACCTAAAATCTACCATTACCCCACCATTTATCAAATGTATTAACTCCCTAACAATTTAATCCGTCTAAAAGTAAATATTTATGCTCATTTCTCTTCAAAATAGCACCTGCGCTGTTCGGCGACATCACGGCTGCCGTGCAGTTGCCGAGCGATGCAGGTATTATTTTGAAGTGGAGCCACTATAATTAATTGTTTAGATCCAAATTCCATGCCAAGTTAAACGGGCTTCGGGCGTCATTTTTTAATTCTTGGGCTATCCTGACACGCTGGGCATAACTTGAATTGGGGTCTTCGGTATTACTTCTGCGCCAGTACGCATAACCATACAAATAACTGGCATTAAAATCATCCCATGAATTGAATTTGCTCTGGATTACCCTGCCAATCGCCAGCGCTTTATTAACAGCTTCTTCGCGAGAATAAAAACCGGCGATATAACCCCAGGCGCTTAATTGTGTGGCTCGGCTCAAATCCCAACCCATGATGGCGTTTTCCCCAAATGCCTGATACGCCTCAAATATATTTCTGGAATGCATGGCCGCACGCCTGTCGGTTATCCTCGCCAGCTTGGATTCGAACTCGGCTCTGCTCATGCCGGTAATGCCCTGTTTGTTGGCTTCTTCCAATAATCCTGGATTATGCCTGCCAGCGGTAAGCGAGTTTATCATCTCATCCAACCCCTGCTTGTTAGTTATGCCCCATGAACCCTCAAGCGCCTGACGTATCGACGATCTGTTTCCGGCGTTATTTGCCATTGTGCCAAACAAATTTACATTGCCGTTATTTGTTATAGTCAAAATCGCATGAGTTCCGTTGATCCACAAGAGCGATTGCGGGGTATCGGTTTGCCTGGCATACGCCATATCGGCCAAAGACAGGGAAATAGCCAAAAAAATAAATATGAGATATTTGTTACTCATTAGTATTAGCTCCTTTGTCGTTTTTTTCAGCTGGTTGCAAGATGCCTTTAATTAAAGCCGCTACGCCAAAACCGATAGCGCCGGCAATGGCCCCGCCTACCGCACCGCCTAATCCTGTAGTAACCCTTAAGAGCCAAAAAAAGATTATAAACAAAATCATCCCTAAAGTATTATTTCCTACTTTACCGCACAAAAACTTTTTCATAACACACCTCTCCTTGATTTTTTGTTAAACAGTTATAAAATCACCCACGTTTCCATATACAATGAAATTATAGGGATATTGATTTTCAGGCAAATACAAACACTTGTTGCGTTTCTCGCACATTCATATTTTCATGTCAAATTTTTCTTTCGCATTCAATAAATTACTATTGCGGGTTAATGATTGTCAATACCTTTTTCTATTTTTTTATTTTTTTTGCGCATGTTGCGTTGCTCGCACATTTATATTTTTATGTCAAACTTTTCTTCCATTGCTGTTTTTATCGCGTTTGCGCTGTCCTCCCTCCCGTACAAACACATAGCATAGTAGCTTTGCGTTAAAATCGTTTTTGCTTCTTCCATTTTTCCCAAATGTAAAAGGCAGGCTGCTTTACATGCCGATAAAAAAGGTAAAAGCCGCAGATGAAATGTTTCCTTACAAACTTTTATACCGTCATCGCATATTGCTATTGCTTCTTTGTACTTCTCTTTGCCTTCCCACAGATAATTTGCGACATTGTAACAAAATGAAGGATAGCTCGTGCCCATTTCATGTTTGTCTAAGCAATGCAATTCATAGTTTCTTTTTAAACCGTAAAAAACATTTATTCCTTTATCAAGCAGGGCTGTATTATAGCTGCCATAACCTTCGGTTGCATATGAAATCCCCAATAGATTCAATATTTTCACATCGTTTTTTGTAAGATAATATTCATCGATGCGATCTTCATCAAATGCAACGATATTCAGACTTATAGCTTCCATTAAAACAAGTCGTGATTTAGAAGGCTCCTCTTCTTTATTAACCATATTACATGCTTTTGCAATGAGAATGTATTGCTTGTTTCGTGGGCTTTGCATAAAAACTTCATCGCTTTCAAGCTGTTCGATAAGCGCGTCAATCTTTTCCACTGCTGGACTTGACTTGTCTACTTGGATACCTAAGTAGCTATCTAATTCGTTTTGAATTTTTACTGCCTTGGACTGCTCGTCGTTTAAGTAAAAATCAATTGAGCTTTCCGGATGTAACCCTAATTTTTCAAGCAATGCCATAATCGTTTCTCTGCTGGATTCCGATACCCCATTCTCAATCTTTGATAGAGTCGCCCTATCCACAATGGAGTAGGCTAGTTCTTCTTGTGTGATGTTTTTCTGCTTGCGCAGCCGTTTGATTAGTTTCCCGCCTTCGTAAAACGCCATTATAAAGCTCCTTTTTCAATAATGAAACTACGGGGTCATTGATTTTCAGACAAATACAAACGTTTGTTGCGTTTCTCGCACATTTACATTTTTATGCCAAAATTCTTTTTCCACATTCAATAAACTAATATTATGAGTTAACGCTTGTCAACACCTTTTTTTTGTTTTTTCATTTTTTTTGGTGCATGTTGCGTTTCTCGCACATTTATATTTTTACGCTAAATTTTTTTCTTATTCAATATCTCTTCCCACAAACATAAATTTTTCAAAATCTTTTTTCGCAAGCTTTGCGCGTTTTTTGTTATACCCGTATATAACGTTCGGCGACTCTTTTTTATTCTTTTTACAATTTCAGCGGCTTCATAAGTGTTTTGAGTATGTATCTTGTATCGCGTACCCTCAATGTCGTATATTTGCAGGCCTAAAAAACTTTGATGCGATTCAACTATCATATAATCAACGGGCGTTATCATTGAGAGTATAAAATTGTGGGGATATATCCATGCTATATCTTTATACGCAACAAAGTCTATAGCCCAAGTTGATCTAATATAAAGCCTCTCTTCGCCCCAAAGCACATGCCCAAACTTAACGCTTAAATCAGAATTGATTTTTGATCGCTCAACATCTGAAAGCTGTTCAAACTTCTCATAAAACTTTTTCATTCTCCCGACGCCTTTAATTTTTAAATAAATGATAAGCCCTACGAAAATACCTGTAACGAAGACTATGGACGCAAGTATTCCCAAGACATTTTCTAAGGCATCAACTCCATATTCAGTATAAAGGTAATACGGCAGAATTAAACTTGCCATAGCACAAATCACAAAAACACACATCAGCATGTAGCAGCCGGTAATGTAGCTTCTATGGCGGCGGTAAAATATACATTTACTCATAATATCAATTCATTTCGTTAATCGCTAAAAATATAAACACGCGATGGGTTAGGCAATGGCATATCGCAGTATCGCTTAGCAGATCTTCGCAGATATTTTATTTCGGCAAAGCCAAAATCCCGCCTCAACCATATCCCCATCAGGATAACAGCAAAAAATACAAAACCGCCTCGTCAGGAAACAAGAGAAATTTTATTTTTTGTTTTTTCCACCGCCCGCGATATATATTATCATCATGGATACCCCAAAAACCAAAACCCCGCTACCCATAGGCAGATCGTCTTTCGATAATATGATAGAAGGCGGGTACTACTATGTGGACAAGACCCTATTCATTAGAGATTTATTGGATAATGGCGCTCAAGTCACCCTCTGCACCCGTCCCCGCCGATTTGGCAAGACGCTCAATCAGACGATGCTCAAGTGTTTTTTTGAGAACACCGCACCATTTGGCGGCAAGGACACGCGGGCGCTGTTTAGTGGGCTCAAGATTGAGGGAACGGGAGAGCGGTACCTTGCGCATCAGGGCAAATATCCGGTGATATTTTTGAGTTTTAAGGAAGCGTGGTCGAGTAATTTTGACGAAACGTGCTATTCTTTTAAAAATATGATAGCCGATGAGTTCCGCCGTCACAGTTACGTCAAAGAGAAAATAGCCGAAGCAGCAGATTTGAAAAGATTTGAAGAATTAGCTTCCGGTGAAAGGGATATTTCAATATATAAAGATTCACTCAGATTTTTAAGTAAGTGTTTGGAAGCCTATCATGGCATAAAAACAGTAATTTTAATTGACGAATACGACGTCCCTCTGCAAAAATCATGGCTCAGCGGCTACTACAAAGAGATGATTGACTTCATCCGCCCACTTCTGGGGGCTGCCCTCAAAGACAGTTCCCACCTGCAATTTGCGGTGATGACCGGTTGCCTGCGGATTTCCAAGGAAAGCATTTTTACGGGATTAAACAACCTTGGCGTCGTATCAATACTCAGCCCGCATTACGACGAATATTTTGGGTTTATGCAAGACGAGTTAGAGGCAATGCTCGCATATTATGGCATGAACGGTGAAGCTGAAACCTTGAAGAAATGGTATGATGGCTATCTGTTCGGCAAATCGGAAGTGTATAACCCTTGGAGTATCATAAATTATGTAAACGACCGTTTGGCCGACGCGGATCACAACCCGAAACCCTACTGGTCAAACACTAGCGGCAACGATATTGTCCACGATCTTGTAAACAGAGCAAATCACGAAACAAAAACAGAATTGGAAACTCTGATGGCGGGCGGGACAATCTCAAAACCGATATACGAAGACATTACCTACGACGAAATATACAAAAACATCGACAATCTTTGGAACTTCCTGTTCTTTACCGGTTACCTGAAAAAAGCCGGCAAAGGGCACCAAGACGAAAGTGGTAGAATTACCTTGGATCTGTCAATCCCCAACATAGAATTACAATACATCTACACCACCAAGATACACGAATGGTTCAACCAGCAAATATCGGAAAAAAACCTCGACATCTTTTTTAACGCCATCCTTAGTGGCAATGTAGAAACTTTCCAAACCGAACTTGAAGCGCTCCTTAGGGCGAGCATCAGCTTTATGGATAGCGCCGAAAATTTCTACCACGGATTCATGACGGGCGTCTTATCCCGTCTCGACGGCTACTATGTCAAATCCAATCGAGAAAGCGGCAACGGGCGCTACGATTTAGTCTTGTGTTCCGTCAACGGCAGAGCGGAAAAAGCCGTCATATTCGAACTCAAACTCTCAAAAGAATTTAAAAAACTACCAGACGCATGCGCCGAAGCGCTCGCGCAAATAGAAAATAATAACTACGCCGCCGAATGGGAAGACGAGGGATACACCGACATCATGAAATACGGGGTCGCGTTTTACAAAAAAAGGTGCATGGTTAAAAAAGGGTCGTGAGTTATGCGTACTTCCCAGCTGCAAAACTATAGGTAAAACTGCCACATATATCCGTTTCACGAAGCCCCCGTATTTCACGTGAAATCATACGGATAAGCAACCGGTTTCCTCTTTGGCCACCGCTTTTTAATTTTTTATTTTGTGGCAAATATTATTTCCCTGCCAAAAATTGACGCTCTTTCCAATACCGACGGATTATTTTTCAAGTCTTTCACCGTCGATATTCCCTCAACAGCAAATTGATGTTTCAGCGGTATATCCAAATGCCCTAAAAAATGTTCAATTGTAGCAATCAGATTTTCGTTTTCTTTTCTGCTTTGCCCTGCTCTGACAACGACAGCAACGCCAATTTTTCCAAGCGGAATAGACTGGCGGTTTGGATTAATATTACAATAAGGCGTACATCTGTCAATAAATACTTTCATTTGCCCTGTAATATCACCCCAGTAAGACGGTGACGCCATAAT
>JAITUN010000203.1 GCA_031286285.1 Bacteroidales bacterium
TTAACAAAAGCCCTCAAGGCGCGGAAAGTTCCTGCGGTATGTTTTCACTCATTGAGACTGCCAAGCAAAACGGACTTGTTCCGCTGCATTACCTTACGGCTCTTTTTGAAAAAGCACCGCTTGCTTCTTCAACTGAAGATTGGGAAAAACTGCTTCCGTGGTATATTTTCACCGCTTAAATTGACGGATACTTAATACCAGAAGTTTATCGGATTTTGCGCCTTCCAATTCATCATAATCATGATTTTTTTAATTTTACTCTTGATTGTTTATGAAAACTGTGATATCTTGGAATTAATATGATTAGCATTGTTTGAAGCTAATTTAGAATTTTGAAATTTAATAAGGAGAGTATCATGGAAATCAAAATCACGAAAGAATTTGTTAAAGAAGTTAATGAAAGGGTATTTCATTATTTCAGAGAAGTCAGCAACATTCCACGCGGCTCAGGCAACGAAAAAGCAATAGCAGATTATCTTATAAAATTCGCCCAAACAAACGGATTTGAATTTATGCGAAGTGATGAAAACGAATATGTAAACGGAAAGAAAACAAACAATGTTGTTATATTCAAGCCTGCAACTCAGGGTTACGGAGATTGCAAACCCGTTATTATTCAATCGCATAACGATATGGTTTGTGAAAAAATAAAAACATCTAAACATGACTTTGAAAAAGACCCCATAGAAATTATCGAAGAAATCAGAGACGGTATAAAAATTATGAAAGCTGACGGCACAACGCTTGGGGGTGATAATGGTATTGGTGTTGCATATACTCTTGCAATTTTAGAACGAAATGACCTTGCCCACCCGGCTATTAACGCACTGTTTACTTCAGACGAAGAAGCAGGGATGAGCGGCGCTATTGCAGTAACCTCCGAGTTGTTAAAGGGCGTGGAAAACAAATGCCTGATTAATGTTGATACTGAAGAAGAAGGGGTTTTGTTTAACGGCTGCGCAGGAGGTATAGACGCCATCTTCCGTATGCCTGTTACCCATGAGCTGTTTCCCGAAGATTATGTAATTGTTAGAATTGAACTTTCTGGATTACTCGGCGGACATTCTGGCATAGATATACACCGGAAACGTGCCAATGCACATATTCTTATAGCGCGGACGCTTCGTGCGATTGAAGATAACTGTCCCATGCGTATTGTGGTTTTTAAAGGCGGCAGTATGCGAAATGCAATTACAAGAGAAGCAAGTGTGCTAATCGGAATACCGTGTGAGAAAATTGATAGTGTTATAAAAATAGTCAGGGAATGTCACGAAATATTTGAACATGAATACAAATATATCGAAATTGATAAATCCGGAAAAACTAATATATCTCTGACGGCTGCCACGGAGTCATGCAAATTCGAAAAAACTCTTTCCCGTGATTCAACGAGTAAACTCATAAACGCAATACTGGTTATTCCTAACGGAGTGATAGAGATGCTCGGTAGGGAAGAAGACATGGATTTGGTTGAAACATCATGTAATCTCGGGATTGTTAAGCAAGAGTCAAACCATATATTCTTATGCTCGTTTGTAAGAAGTTTTATTAGAACAAGAAAACTTTATGTGATTGAACAAATGAAGTCGCTTGCTAAATTTATTAATGCCGATTTTACCACTGCTGGTGATTCACCTAACTGGGAACCCGAAGACAAGTCTGAGCTGAAAAAACGTTTTAATAAAGCCTATAAAACTGCTTTTGGTGTTGAGCCTCAAGTAAAATCTGTACACGCAGGGCTTGAGTGCGGATATTTCGCACAAAAGTTTCCGGGAATGGATATAATTTCTTGTGGACCGACTCTTAAATGGGTTCATACGCCTGATGAAATAATGTACACAGACACTGTAATCAAGGTTACGGAATTGCTGTTACATGTTCTTTATCAAATGAAAGAAGAGGTGAGTTGATTGAAATCAAAATATACACCTGAAGAAATTCGCGAAATGATGTACGGCTTGGATACACCCGTTATTGGAGATAAACCCGCAATTAACCTTGACAATGCCGCTACTACCCCGCCATTCAAAGCTGTTATCGAAGAAATAAATGAAAAACTTTGTTGGTATGGTTCAATAGGACGAGGCGTCGGACATAAGTCTTCTTATTCAAGCGAAGTTTACGAAAAAGGGCGGGAAATCGTAAAGGAATTTGTCGGTATTAATCGGAAAAGCGAAGAGTTTAAAGACTACAGCGTAATTTACATAAACCATACAACAGAAGGGATGAATAAACTTGCTTCTGCTTTGATTGAACACGAGTGCAGGAAATTTTCGGTGATTACTACTCGAATGGAACATCACGCCAACGATTTACCATGGCGCGAACGCCTTGGTGCTGACCGTATATTATTTGCCGATGTTGATGAAAAAGGCAGACTCAAAATCGGCGACATAGAACGGCTATTGCAGGAAAATAAGGATGTAAAATATGTTACTGTGACTGCGGCTTCGAATGTTACTGGTTATGTCAATGATGTACATCGAATAGCGGCAATTGTACATAAAAATGGTGCAAGAATCATTGTTGACGGTGCGCAGCTTGTCGCTCACCGTGAATTCAATATCCTTAGAAACCCTAAAAGTATGTCAACTGACCCGGAAGCGAAAATCGATTTTTTCTTATTTTCAGCACATAAAATGTACTCGCCGTTTGGCGGCGGTGCGATTATCGGATTAAATGAGGTCCTTGACAAGCATATACCCTGTTCTTACGGCGGAGCTATGGTTAAATCGGTTTATGATTATAACATTGATTATTCACTTTCACCCGATTTATATGAAACGGGTTCGCCAAATTATCCGGGTGTGGTGGGGATGCTTAAAGCCATGGAAATTCTGAAAGATATTGGTTTTGATTATATTCAAGACCACGAGCAAAGACTCATGAAGAAAACAATCGACGAGTTAAAAAAAATCCCAGGTGTCCGGCTTTACGGAGATAATGATGATTATTCCGATAGAGTTGGCATCCTTGTTTTTAATATCGATAGACGTTTAGACAGTAATGTAGCGCAATTGCTTGCAGACCAAAGCGCTATTGCAGTCCGTCATGCGAAGTTCTGTTCTCACCCTTATGTGGCTCGATTACTCGGAAAAACCGGTTTTTCGAGTTCGTTGGAAGTTGATAATTCCTGTTTGCAAAATGGAAT
>JAITUN010000046.1 GCA_031286285.1 Bacteroidales bacterium
AAAGCAATATCGGCATACAATCCCCATGCGTCAGGCTCGTCGGGATGCGCCTGAATGATGGTTTTGAGCATCTCTTTGACGTCATTATCCGACATGTTTCCAGTCAGCCGGCTTATTTGAACAAGAACACCTACCAATTGCAGTTTGGTGGTAAAGTCCAAGTCGGGATTGGCAAATCCTATTTTGAGTTCTTCTTTGGCTTTTTTAAAATTGCCTTCCTGACGATAATAATCTGCCAATGCAATATGAACGTATGGGTCTTTTGGATTGATTTCCAATATCTTGTCGTATGCTTTCATAGCATCTTTTTTCATTCCCATCTCTAAATAAGCATCCGCAAGCAGAGCATAATAGCGTGTTTCATTGGGAAAATATTTGATAAGTTTTTCTATTTCGGCAATGGCTTTTTTATTCTTCCCGATATTTTTATAAATCTTATATTTTTCCATAGAAAGCTCTTCGGAAACACCCTCTTGCTGTTCAATGATGTTGAGCTGTGTAACAGCTTTTTCATATTCACCTACAATGAGATACGCCATTGCCAAACTTTCTACATAATCTATGTTGTTCGGTTTTCTTTTGGACAGTCGTTCCAACACAACCACCGATTTTTCCGGTTCATTATTTTTCATGTACAATTCGGAAAGCGTCAGATAATACCAGTCGTTGTCGGGGTCGAGTTCGGTAGCTTTTGTAGCCCATCTGATAGCCATCGGAAGTTCATCCTGTATGGCGTAAGCATCTGCCAACTCATACATGGAAGCATGGTCGTTCGGATATTTTTTCAATATATTTTCAAACATTAGTATGGCATCGGCATAATTTTCTTGTATCTTTTTGCTCAAAGCCTCAATGTAAAGCGTATTATTTTCACGGGTATTTTCTTCGCCGGGTTTAGCGCCTTTTTTCTGTGCAATGGCTTCCTGACCTCCCAGAAAAGCAATGATAATGATTAGAAAGCAAATTTTTTTGTACATATATTTTTATCTTTTTTATAATTTCTATTATTTTCCCGTATGTCCGAATCCGCCTGCTCCGCGTTGGGTTTCGTCCAATTCTTTTACTTCGTTCCAGCGAGCGCGTTCATGGCGGGCAACAACCATCTGAGCGATGCGTTCGCCATCGTTAATCACAAATTCGCTATCGGAAAGATTTACCAAAATAACTTTTATCTCTCCTCGATAGTCGGCATCAATCGTGCCGGGAGCATTCAAGACCGTGATGCCGTTTTTGGCAGCCAATCCGCTACGCGGACGAATCTGCATCTCGTAACCTTCAGGAAGTGAAATAAAAAGTCCCGTCGGCACCAAAGCCCGTTCTAAAGATTTGATAGTTAAAGGAGTATCAAGGTTTGCACGAACATCCATCCCCGCCGACATCAGCGTTTCATATTGCGGCAAACTGTGGCGTGATTTATTGACAACGTTAATTTGTACTTCCATAATTCCGATTTTTAATATATGAAAACGGTATGCAAAGATAGTTATTATCTACAATTATGAATTGTGAGTAATTGAATAATTGATTTTCTATTTCTATTGAAAAAATTACTATTTTTGCAAGTGATTTTTTAGGTAACAATAATGTAATAAAATAATAATGAGTTATGGGAAAAGGAGATAAAAAAACCAGAAGAGGTAAGATAGTTATCGGATCTTACGGCGTCAGAAGAATGCGCAAAACAAGCAAACCGATTCCTGAAAAAGTTATCAAAGTTGCTGAAAAGGTGAAAGTTGCTGAAGTTACTGAAGAGGTAAAACCCGCACCGGAGAAAAAAACAAAAGCGCCCAAAAAGGAAACTACCGAAACAAAGGCAACAGCTACGAAAAAGAAAAAAGAAGAACCGGCGGCGTAACGCACACCAATAACTGAATAACTGAATAACTGAATGGCTGAATAATTGAAAATAATTTTCAATTATCAATTCTTCATTTTTAATTAAAATAAGGTGTACCTTTGCGGGTGAATTATATATTGAATTAAAGAAAAAAAACATGAGAAATTTAAAAATGGCATAAAATATAAGTAAAGGAATGAATAAAATACAACTATTTGAAAATCAAAAAATTCGTACTGCTTGGGATGCAGAAACAGAAGAATGGTATTTTTCTGTGCAGGATATTGTTGCGGTATTGACTGAAAGCGCTGATGTTAAGCAATATGTAAAACGAATGTTGAGCAGAGATACGGAACTGAAATCCAACTGGGGTACAATTTGTACCCTGGTAGAGATGCAGGCAGCAGACGGTAAAAAGCGAAAAGTACAGGCTGCCACTATGCAGGGAATGTTTCGTATTATTCAGTCCATTCCTTCGCCGAAAGCAGAACCATTCAAAATATGGATGGCGGAAGTAGCCAAAGAACGGATAGACCAAGTGCAAAATCCGGAACTTTCTATTGAGCAGGCAATGAGGGATTACCGACGCTTGGGTTATTCAGAAGAATGGATAAATACACGCCTGCAATCCATACAGTTTCGCAAAGAACTGACCGACCAATGGAAAAAAGCAGGAGTAAAAGAGGGGTTGGAATATGCCATTCTTACCAACTTGATGACCAAAGAATGGAGCGGGAAAACCGTTGTGCAATACAAAACTTTCAAAGGCTTGAAAAAGGAAAACCTTCGCGATAATATGACAAATATTGAACTTGCTCTCAATATCTTGGCAGAAGCCTCTGCTTCCGAAATCAGTAAAGCAAAAGAACCTGACGGATTTGAACAAAGCCAAAACGTTGCCTTGGAAGGCGCAAAAGTGGCAAAAGATGCGCGAAAAAACATTGAACGCAGAACCGGCAAACCAGCTATCAGTCCGCTCAATGCAAAGGCATTGCCGGGCAGAATGGATAACAATATGCTCACTGAATATAATGATTAAGTGGTAATGAAAAATTACGAAAATGAAGAAAATGAAGAAAATGAGATTAGGGGATATTATACAATTCAACCCATCTGAAAGTATAACAACAATACTCGTCTGTACATTGTTGATTGTCGCTTGTGGTGGACAAGGCAATCGGACAAAAACATCCACAATAACCAACGACAGTAACACAACCGATGATGCGGCTTCAATGGAAGAAACAAAACCACAGGAGATTAACGATTTAAATAATCGCATGGTTTTCTACCTTATTTGGGAAGAAAGTGGCGAGTATCGCATTTCTAAATCTCAGCGTATTTTTATCGTTGAAAACTCGGTGCTCATTGAAGAAATACCTCACGAACCGCTTAATTATCGGATTGAAAATATAGAATATCATGGCGACTCTGTTATAAAAATTGCTTTGGATACACGGCTTATCGCATGGAGATATTATTCGGAGTTACTTGCGGGCGAAGATATTGAATGGTATGAAATAGACGACCCTGAAAACGAACGCACCGTAACGTTTACCAAAAATAAGTCAACATATATTTGGTCGTATCAAAATGGAAGCAGAAAATTAAACTTGATTGACACGTATGATGTTCTTCCATCGGGATATTACTATACCAACAAGCGTACCACATTTCACAATCCCGACAAAGAAAATTTCCTTGAATCTGAACAACCAGTTCTCAAAGGTGTGTTTGACCTGAATGAAAAACCGCGTAAAATAGAAGTCGGCACGGAAGAGTACAACAATATGGAGCGACCTTACGAAGGCACGTGGCTGATGATTACTATGACCGACATTGGTTACGTGGTGTATGATTATCCGGCTTGGGATGACAGAGAAGTACATACGAGCGATAGACATACGCCCGATAGAATCTCTGTGTATGATAGGCTATTGACACACATGTCTTGGGATAATACGCTTTTAGAAGATAATCACTACGATGAAGTTTGCGTTTATACGAAAGACGGCTCGTTTTTATTTTGGACGTACAATTGGTTCTATTCATTTAAATGGATTGACAAGAAAAAACATATTGCTCAATGGACAAGGTATGATGATGAAAGAATAGAGCAGCAGGAATACTATATCAACAAGGAGTACAACAATTTTCCGATTATTATGTATGATTGGGATTAGCAAAATCTGTAAAAAACTGCTCTTAACGAGCGTTGCCGTTGCACGACCTTGAATTTTCTTTAAAAATTCCCATATTTTTTTCCCAAACCGCTTTCAGTGCATTGCCCTGTCCACTTGTCCACTCGTCCACTTATTCACCAATTCTCAATTTTCAATTATCAATTCTTCATTTTTAATTAAAATAAGTTGTACCTTTGCAAAAAAAATCAGGAAAAACAGTGAAGATATGGAATATACGGCAATAATTAAAGAAATAGAGGATGGTTGGTATATGGGACAATGTGAGCAAGTTCCGGGGGCAATGACCCAAGGACAAACAGTAGAGGAAGTGAAAGAAAATCTAAAAGAAGTAATACCATTAATTCTAGAATGTGAAAAAGAACTTTGCCAAAAAAGACACAAAGGAGAAAAATTTATACGCAGACAAATAGCAGTTTTATAAATGAAACGGCATCAACTTATAAAACATTTAGAATTAGCAGGTTGCCTGTTTTTTAGAGAAGGGGCTAATCACACTATATATTATAATCCAAAAAATAATAGAACCACAGCCATTCCCAGACATAACGAAATAAAAGATACGTTTTGTAATGAAATCTGCAAACAACTTGAGGTGTCAAAAATAAAATAATTGAACTATGAATAAAATGGTTTAATTAAAATAAATTTGCACCTTTGCGCATATTTATGAGTTACCTGCAAGCGGCGGACAGCGCAGCGTAATAGTGAAACAATGCGCATAAAAAAATAGATTAATTTATTAGAAATTTTACCCAAATGTAACATTTTCATAATACCGATTATCTATTTTTGCAGATTGTATATTAAATGTATTAATAACTTATAAAAATCAGTAAAATGAGTACAAACAAAAATTGTCAAAGTTGCGGAATGCCGATGAAGCAAGACCCGCAAGGCGGC
Source organism: Bacteroidales bacterium (assembly GCA_031286285.1). Lineage (GTDB taxonomy): Bacteria > Bacteroidota > Bacteroidia > Bacteroidales > WCHB1-69 > WRNX01. The sequence continues at coordinate 4,942 of JAITUN010000046.1, forward strand.
GGGAGAAATGCCGATGGTAGCGTCAATGCACTCTATTGCAGTTATTGCTATCAGAACGGAGAGTTTACATTCAACGGAACAGTAACAGAATTTCAGGAGTTTTGCCGCCAAAAAATGGTCGAAGGCGGACACTCCAAATTTATGTCTTGGCTTTTCACACGCGGAATGAAACGGTTATTGCGTTGGAAGAACAAATAGAAATTTTCAAACTGCTTATACGTGAAGCATATGGACAAAGTAAGTGAATACATTAGTAAAGTTCGAAAACTTTTGATTGAGTCGGCAGACGAACTTACGAAAGAAAAAGTATTAAAATGGACTTCAGGAGTGAAATGTATCGGTGTTTCTGTTCCCAAAATCCGACAACTCGCCAAAGATTTTAACGTTGAGTTTTCTAATTTGGATTTCAGTATTATTTGTGAAATAGCAGACCAATTTTTTATAGAGGAATGTCGAGAAGAAATTTTATTCTCTATTTTCATTATTGCTCAACAGAAGAAAAATTTTAATAAGTTAGATTGGAAACGAATAAGTATTTGGCTCAAACATATTGATAATTGGGAAACCTGCGACCAACTCGCAAGCAATGTTGTAACTCCTATTATTGTAAAAAAATCTGATTTGTTGAAAGATTTATTTGAATTAACAAAATCGGAAAATAAATGGGAAAGACGATTTGCAGTTGCAACAGCCGCCAATATTAATCACGGAGGAAGAGCATATCCGAAAGAAACATTTTGGATTTGTAAGCCCTTACTGACAGACAAAGAAACAGTTGTAACAAAAGCCGTTGGTTGGGCAATTCGAGAAATCAGCAAAAAGTGTCCTGAAGAAACATTCGATTTTCTGAAAGAGAATTTGAAAATTATACCCAAAAGTTTACTGAAAGAATCAAGTGAATTACTTTCCGATGAAGCAAAAAGCGAAATATATGATATGAAAACGTCATATACCTAAAAATAGAAAATTGACAACACAGAACGCCTGCAGGTAACGTGCGTTGCCGTTGCACGACCTTGAATTTTCTTTAAAATCTCTCGGATTTTCCCCAAACCGCTTTCAGTGCATTGCCCTGTCCAAAGGTAATAAGGTTGGTTTTTTGTAACTCATTGGCTACTAAGGGAGTTCCGTTATAAAAATAAGGTTTTTAATGACAACCGAAATTTCGTAACTCGTAACCCTTACAATCTCAAATCCTCTTACAGTCTTGCGGTCTTACACGTCTTACGGTCTGACATCGTCAGCAATTTCCCACTCTTCTTCAATATCCCAATTTGCTCTGATTTCAATCATTTTATCGAAATAACGAACAGATTCGGGAGGAATTTTCATCAAGTAATGACCTGCATCCCATTTGTTGTTTTGGTTGGTGTCGTAGATGACTTTCAAAAGCAATTTCGAGGGTTTCAGATAGCCAAAATCTATTCTGCCGCTTTTTGTAACGGTGTGTTGCTGTAAAACCTGTTCTTTTTCAGAAAGCAGTTGCAGCAGCAGCGGAGGTGTATCATCGGGAATGGTGAGATCTAAAACCAGCGTTCCGTAAATATCAGGTTCGTCGGT
>JAITUN010000117.1 GCA_031286285.1 Bacteroidales bacterium
AAGTTTTTTTACCACAAAGGCGCACAAAGGATTTTCACAATGGCACACAAAGGATTGCCAAACATTATATTATCTTTGTGTTCCTTTGTGTGTACTTCGTGTACTTTGTGGTAAAAAAAACTTTTCGAAATAGACTCATATTTATAAATCAAAAATCAAAATATGTACTGCATAGAAACCAAAGACTTAGATTTTTACTACGGCGATTTTCACGCGTTGAAATCCATTACTATGGATATTCCGGAAAAGGCGGTTACTGCCTTTATCGGTCCCTCCGGTTGCGGAAAATCCACCTATTTGAGATTGTTTAACAGAATGAACGACTTGATTATGGACACCAAAATGACCGGAACAATTCATATTGACGGTGAGAATATCTACGCAAAAAATATTTTGGTTGATGAACTTCGAAAAAAGGTGGGGATGGTTTTTCAAAAGCCCAACCCTTTTCCGAAAACAATTTTTGAAAATATTGCTTATGGATTGCGTGTAAACGGAGAAAACGACAAATCGTTCATTGAAAACAGAGTAGAAGAATCGTTGAAAGGCGCCGCACTTTGGGAAGAGGTAAAAGACAAACTAAAAAAATCTGCATTTGAACTTTCGGGCGGGCAACAACAACGCTTGTGCATTGCCCGATGCTTGGCTATCAAGCCTTCGGTAATCTTGATGGATGAGCCGGCATCGGCATTAGACCCCATCTCAACCTCAAAAATTGAAGAGTTGATACATCAACTTAAAAACGACTACACCATCGTAATTGTAACTCACAATATGCAACAAGCCGCCCGCGTAAGCGACAGAACCGCGTTTTTCTACTTGGGAGAACTCATTGAATACGACGACACCAAAACCATCTTCCTAAGCCCCTCCGTTGAAGCCACGCAGAACTACATAACCGGACGATTCGGGTAGCAGAAGTTAGAAGTTAGAAGTTAGAAGTTAGAAGTCAGAATAATTAACCATTAATCATTAATCATTATTATGCTCCAAATCGAATTTGAACTCCAAAAATTAAGAACCTCACTACAAGAGTTGTGGGTGTTGGTTGAAAAACAACTTAAAAAATCGGAAAAAGCGTTGCTCACTTTTGACAAGGCGACAGCACGTGAAGTGATCAGCCGCGAAAAGATGGTCAATGCCTTAGAACTGAAAATTGATGCCGAGTGTGAGGCATTTATTGCCACATACAATCCGGTGGCAATAGATTTGCGGTTGGCGTTATCCATTCTGAAAATCAACAACAACTTAGAACGAATCGGCGATTTTGCAGAAGGGATCGCTTTTTTCGTGGTGAAAAACATGAGCGAAGAGTTGCCCCAACCTTTCAAATCGAATCTAAACATCGAAAAGATGTTTCAAGAGGTTTTATCTATGTATTCATTATCAAAAGAAGCGTTCAATGAAGAAAATACGGAAAAGGCGGAAAAAGTTTTCGGGATTGACAATTTAGTGGATGAGATTAACCTCAACGCCGTAAAAGTACTTTCCGACGAGATGCTTGCCAATCCCAAAAAAGCGGAAGAGCTAATGTTTTTGCACGCGGTAGTCCGCCGATTAGAGCGCATCGGCGACCGCTGCAATAACATCGCCGAAGAGGTAGTCTTTTACTTAGATGCAAAAGTTTTAAAACATCAACAGCGGGGATAGGAAACGTCTATACTTCCTTAACAGGAGAAAAAAAATGACTCTAATTTTTTTCAATTATTGTGAAATGTCGCTCTTACAATTCAATATCAAAAGAGGATTTGCAGGATCATTAGTAACTATTTCAATTGTAGCATTTTGAACTCCTCTCCTGTTTCTTGTAGATAAGGTTATCGTTAAAGTAGAAAAACCATCTTTAGGGATCTCGGTAATATCGGAAGCAATGGAAAAAACTGAAGTGGAAGATTTTAATTGTCTAATAATTAATGGATTTTTGCCTTTGTTATACAGTTGAATTTGTCTGGTAGGGTTCGTGTTTTTATCAATTTTTCCAAAATCAATATTTAATGAATCTAAAAATGCTTTGGGGGCATCTTGTAATTGTTTGGGTGTTAATTTTGAAAAGTCTTCTTTAATCGCTGATTCTACAAAAAGTGTAATCCTGGGTTCAATTGAATCTTGGGTTTGAATATTAACAACATCTTTAAAAACGCCGATCTCTCCTCTTTTTGCTGCATTATATGTTAATGATAACTCTTTTTCTTCGCCGGGTTTTAATGTTGTTTTTTCTAAAGTAATGTAATTTGGTAAATTAACCGGTTCAAATGTTGATTCTTTTTCCGAAAAATTCATTACTAAAAAATTAGATGATTGGGATTCTGTGCTGAATAAATCAAATTTAAGATTATTGTCTTTAATTCTAATATTTCCTATGCCATTTTTATAGCCTGCCGTTTCATATTTTGAGGGTGGTCTTTTCTCTACATTTCCCTTAATATAAATCATGTAGGGAGATCCGTTGGCTCCTTCTTTAAATTTGGGTTCGTTTGTTGTTACTTTAATGTTTTTGTTAAAACTACCCGGTCGATTAAAGGGATCATAAGTAGCTATAATAAATCCTTTTTGTCCGGGTGCTATCGCAGTTTTTGTGTAATCGGCTGCAGTACATCCGCATCCCGGTTTTACACTGGATAACAAGAGATCTTGATCTCCGGTATTAGTAAATTCAAACTTTCCGGAAACTTTTCCTCCTTCTTCTTTTACATTACCAAAATCAATGGTGGTACTTTCAAATTGAATTGCAGGTTGCGCAAAAAGAGATAATGCGCTTAAAAACAATACAAAACTTAATAGTTGCTTTTTCATAATTAACGTGTTTTTGTGTTAGAATTTTAATTAACGGCTTACAGACCGCAAAATTATATGAAAGTTTACATAATGCATTTTTTTTTTATTTTTTTTTGCACACAGATGACGCAGATGGGAACAAAATATACACAGATTTAATCAAAGAGATTATTCTTCATGGATATTTCATGATAAAAAAGAATTATTTTTTTTACTTTCTAAAGAAAAATTTAAATCTCAAAAAAATATTCTTCTCACAATCAATTAATTAATAGAATAAATCATTTTTTTTACGAAAAAATGTTGTTGTGTTAAAAAAAAGTGTTTTTTCGCGGCGTATTAATACACTATTACACTACTACGTAAAGACACGATGAAATTAAAAAAACAGAAGTAACTCGTAACTCGTAACTCGTAACTAAAATTAAACCTATAAACCCATAAACCTATAAACCTATAAGCATTATGATTCAATTAACAAACATTGATTTCGGGTATTCCAAAAAGCGTTTGCTTTTCAAAAATCTCACTTTGGAATTGTCCCGCGGGCACATTTACGGCTTACTTGGCAAAAATGGCGCCGGCAAAACCACCCTCCTCAAACTAATCAGCGGATTGCGTTTTATTTCAAACGGATCCGCTTTAGTTTTTAATGAAAACCCTGCATTACGAAAACCCAACATGTTGCAGGAACTTTACTTCCTTCCGGAAGAGTTATACACACCGGCGCTCAAAACTGACGAATTTATTGAAGCCTACGCGCCATTCTATCCCAATTTTAACCGCGAACAATTTCAGGAATATCTGAATGTTTTTGAAGTTCCTTATCAACATTTAAAGATTCACAAGATGTCGTTTGGCGAAAAAAAGAAAGTGATGATCGCTTTTGCGCTTGCCTGTAATACCAAAATCTTAATCATGGATGAGCCGACCAATGCATTAGATATCCCTTCCAAAGCCATTTTTAGAAAAGTGATGGCTTCTGTTGCCACCGAAGATCGCATTGTAGTGATCTCCACCCACCAAGTGCGCGACTTGCACAGTTTAATTGACGCCATTATTATTCTCGATTCCGGAAAAATTATCTTAAACGAAAGCGCTGAATCCATTACCGAAAAACTCTCTTTTGAAGTTATGGAAAATACCGAAAACGCCACTAATATATTATATGAAGAGGATAATGTGCGTGGCAAAGTAGTGGTGCGTGAAAACAGCGCCCAAAAAGAAACAAAGTTGGATATTGAACTTCTATTCAATGCGGTAATGCTCAACAAAGAGAAAATTCAACACATTTTTAACCCTAAAAAATAATTACTATGAAAAAATACACCAACAAAATTTTAATCATTGCTACTGCCATTTTTTTAGTAGTATCCACCATCATGTTCTTTGTTAGAGTATCCGAAATAAAAAAGGAATTAAAAGAAGAGAACATTCAATTAATCATTAATCATTAACCATTAACCATTATTAACATGAATATTTTAAACATAACAAACTTATTTAGAGCATATTTTATTGAAAACAAAAAAACATTGCTTATTTGTTGCCTGATATCTTTTGGATTATTGGCTTTTGCTTTTACTGTGAATACAATGCCTGAAATTCTACCCATAACGCCTTACATTATAACATTATGGTTTGCAGGTTCCTTTTTTCAATCTTCATTAAAAAAGAATAATAGTACACATTTTTTTAATTTACCGGTATCTAATGCTGAAAAATTTATTCATTCCGTATTAACTATCATAATTATTGGAGCAGTAATCCATTTATTATCATTTGCAGGGGCATACACAGGATATTATCTTATTCATCCGCTGCTTAATAACAACATTGAAGAGTACCAATGGATTGTAAATAATAAAATAGCTGTTTGGGATCAACTTCTTATGCAAAAAGAGGCATATTGGACTTATAGCGTTGGGGGCACAGCGCTTCTTTTCGGTTCCATCTATTTTAAATCCAAAGCAATTATTAAGTCTGTGGGCAGCGGGTTAGGAATTTTACTCGGAATTTCCTTTTATTTTTTGGCATTAATATCCATTACTTTTAGAGCGCTATTTAATGCCGAACCTCTGTACCGTTCTTCAATAAATATAAATTTTTCCGACACTCCATTTTTGCAAGAGTATTATTTTCTTATTCCCATTGCATTAATTGTGTTTTTCCTTTCACTCACTTATTTACGCTTAAAAGAAACGGAGGTATAAGATGAATTTTAAAGAAACTCAACCTATTTATATGCAAATTTCCGATTGGGTGTGTGAGCAGATTTTGCTTGGCAAATGGCAATCGGATGAGCGTGCGTCCTCAGTGCGCGAACTGGGCGCGCTCTTGGAGGTAAACCCCAACACAGTAGTTCGTTCTTACGATTTTTTAGAAAATAAAGAGATTCTTGTTAATAAGCGCGGCGTTGGTTTTTTCATAGCCCCCAACGCCGCAGACAAGATTCGTCAATTCCGGAAAGGACGTTTTTTTGAAGAGGAGTTGCCTGTAGTTTTTAAAACAATGAAACTGCTGAATATTGAAATAAACGAAATTGTAAAACGTTTTTAAATTATTAACTTTAATATATTCACATGAACAAAAAATCAATTATTATCGTTGCCATAGCTTTAGTAAGCTTGATGACAGCAAAAGCGCAAATTACAGGCGATTGGAAAGGTACGATGAATGTACAGGGTGTGCAATTGGAAATCATTTTCCATATTAGTGAAACCGATGGAGTTTACGCTACTACAATGGATGTTCCGCTTCAGGGAGCATCAGATTTTCAGCTTGATAAAACAGAATTTGCAGACAAACAAATAACGATTTCGTCTGCGCAAATGGGAATCACTTATGTTGGAACATGGGATGGCGAAACGATTACCGGAGCTTTTAAACAAGCCGGCATGGAGTTTCCTTTGAATCTTCTCAAATTTAAAAGCGTACTGCCCGGAAATACCGCCCTGCCCTCAACTGATGAAGAATTAAAAGCATTGGCAGCTTATGATGTAGGCAATTACAAATATCAGGTAGAAGATTATTGGGCGCGCCCAAAGGCTTCAAGTTTTCAACTTTCACCCAATGGAAAATATATGTCATACCGCGAAAAAGATGAAAATAACAAACAGCATGTTTATGTTAAAGAACTCGCTACCGGAAAATCACAACGAATCATCGAAGAGGGAGAGGAACTGATTCGAGGTTACGGATGGATTAACGACGAGCGATTGGTATATGTTATGGATCAGGGCGGTAACGAAAATTATCACATTTTTGCTGCCAACATAGACGGGAGCAATAAACTTGACCTTACGCCTTTTGACGATGTTCGTGTAAGCATTCTCAATATGTTAAAAGAACAAAAGGATTATATCATCATTTCAATGAATAAAAACAATAAGCAGGTGTTTGAACCTTATAAGTTGAATGTTGTTACCGGAGAAATGGAGCAACTATTTGAAAATTCAGATATTGAAAATCCTATTCAAGATTATGATTTTGATAAAGACGGCGAATTGCGAGCCTATACAAAATTAGTTAATGGAGTGGAAAATCATTTGTATTACAAAGATTTAACAACAGGAAAATTTCGATTGGTAAAAGAGATGCGTTGGGACGAAGCATTTTCGATTGTGGGCTTTAATTACACATCTTCCAATAAAGATGAAATCTATGTAGCTACTAATCTTGATAGCGACAAAGGACGAATAATATTGTATGATTTTAAAAACGACAAGATTATTAAAGAAGTTTATTCAAATCCTGATTACGATGTGGCTAACATGGCACGTTCTAAAAAACGAAATTATGAAATAGATTATTTTTCTTATGAAGGCGAGAAGAATATTATTGTTCCGGTCAGCGATTTTTATAAAGATTTTCATCAACGAATGGAAGAAAAGTTTCCAAATAAACAGTTTTATATCACCGGTTACGATGATGATGAAAATACTTTTTTGGTTCTTGTGAGCAGCGATAAACTGTACGGAACATATTATCAATACGATGTAAAATCGAAACAGGCTACATTATTATATGACCTGATGCCGCAATTGAAAGAAGAGGATATGGCAGAGATGCGCCCAATCACTTTCAAAAGCCGCGATGGACTTACCCTGCACGGTTACATTACTTTGCCCAAAGCGGCTTTGGAAGGAAAAAAAGTACCGTTAATTGTTAATCCTCATGGAGGACCTGTAGCTCGCGATTCATGGAGATTCAATCCAGAAACCCAACTTTTTGCCAGTCGTGGATATGCTACATTACAAGTTAATTTCAGAGTTTCGAATGGATTCGGCAAAGAGTTTTTACGCGCCGGACTAAAACAAGTAGGACGTAAACTGATGGACGATGTGGAAGATGGTATCCAATATGTAATAGCTAAAGGCTGGGTTAATCCTGAGAAAGTTGCTATCTACGGTGGAAGCCACGGCGGCTATGCTACTTTGATGGGATTGGTAAAAACTCCCGATTTGTACGCGTGTGGCGTTGATTATGTGGGGATTTCCAGTATGTTTACTTTCATCAACTCTATTCCGGAATATTGGAAACCCATGATAGAAATGTTAAAAGAGATGTTTTACGATATTGATGACCCCGTAGAAGCGGAAATTGCCCGCGAAGTTTCTCCCATTTATCATGTGGACAAAATTAAAAAGCCATTGTTTGTGGTACAAGGCGCCAACGACCCGCGTGTCAATATCAATGAATCAGACCAGATTGTTTCTCAACTGCGAGAAAAAGGTTTTGCTGTTCCTTATATGGTTAAATACAACGAAGGACACGGCTTTTCCCACGAAGAAAACAACATGGAAATGTACAAATGTATGATGGGATTCTTTAACAAACATCTTAAATAATTATTAATCAAATAAAAAAAACAATATGAAAAAAAACAATATCATTATTATCATTACACTAAGTATATCGCTTTTATGCATCTCATGCCTTGGCTTCATTACGCAAGAGACAATTAAAGGAAATAGCGAATTAACTACAAAATCCATAGTAATTTCAGATTTCTCTAAAATTGATATTGAGACTTTTGTAGAAATAGAGTATTCTCAAGAGAAAAACACAGGAAATTTAGAGTTCACTGTAGATGAAAATCTTTGGGATTATTATGATATTTACACAAAAAACAAAGTGTTACACATACGGTTAAAAGATCAATTCAAAAATAAATTTAGATTAAACCCTACAAAAAGTTTGCTCAAAGTTTCTTCCGAGCAACTTGAAAGTATTGATATTTCAGGAAGTTCGAATGTTAATTTCTGTACAGAATTTACATCAAATAAATTAGAGATAGATTTGGCGGGAAGTGGTAAAATTTATGCAAATAAATATCCGGTAAATATTGAGAAATGTGAAATAGATATTGCAGGTTCAGGAGATATACATCTTGCAGGTGTTATTCAAAAAGCCAAGGTAGATATAGCAGGAAGCGGCAATATGAATGCCATAGATTGTGAGTTTTCCGGTCTTTCTGTTGATATTGCGGGAAGTGGAGATATTGAAGCAACAGTTACAGATGAACTTAATGTGAGTATAGCCGGAAGCGGAAAAGTGAAATACAAAGGCAACCCATCTATTTCTACGAGCGTTGCGGGGTCAGGAAAAGTAATAAAACTATAAAAAAAGATAACTTTATTCAACTCCATGCTTTAATCATTCTCCAGTTCTAAAATCAATCTTAAAAAATCTATTTTCTGCTCCGTTAGTTACTCCAATAATTTCTGCATTTAGGGTTTTGTTGTATCTTCCAACTTGTTCTAAAACCTCTTGGGTTAAAGGAATATGAGGGGCCTTACACTCCACTACCATCCATGGCTGTGCTTCTTTATAAACAACTATATCGTAACGTTTAGTAAGTTTGTTTACCATTATTTTTTTTTCAACCGAAATATGGGAAGATGGAATATTTAGCTCATTTATTAAAAATAGAATAAAGAACTGTCTTACTTTTTCTTCTTCAGTAAAAGCGACCCATCTTTTACGAATAGGGTCAAAAACTTGTTCTGCCCCATCTATAATTCTTGTTTTCATTCAATTTAATTTTAGGTATGGATTTCTCTCTTCAAAATGACAATTACTCAATCATTTCTGCTTTTTCTCTTTAGCTTTCATTCTAATTCTCTTAAAACTTCCTCAACCCTTACCCTTTTCTGCAACATTGAATCTCTTTCGCGTATGGTTACTGTATCGTCTTCTAAAGTTTGGTTATCAACTGTAATGCAGTATGGTGTTCCTATGGCGTCTTGTCTTCGGTAACGTCTACCAATTGCATCTTTTTCATCGTATTGACACATCATCTTGGGTTTCAGCATCTCCATAATATCTCGTGCTTTTTCGAGAAGTCCATCTTTTTTTACTAACGGTAGCACAGCTACTTTTATAGGTGCCAATCCGGCAGGAATTCTTAACACTACCCGCTCTGATCCATCGGGTAGAGTTTCTTCAGTATAGGCATAGCTCAACACGGCCAAAAACATTCTGTCAACTCCGATGGAAGTTTCCACTACATAAGGCACATAACTTTCGTTGGTTTCTGAATCAAAGTATCGCAATTTCTTTCCTGAATATTTTTCATGCTGACATAAATCGAAATCAGTGCGTGAATGTATGCCTTCTAACTCTTTGAATCCAAAAGGGAAGCGAAATTCTATATCTACAGCTGCATTAGCATAATGAGCCAACTTATCATGTTCATGAAACCGATAATTTTCATCACCTAAGCCTAGCGAGAGATGCCATTTTAAGCGTTCTTTCTTCCAATACTCAAACCATTGCAATTCTTCGCCTGGGCGCACAAAAAACTGCATCTCCATCTGTTCAAACTCTCTCATTCTAAAAATAAACTGTCGGGCCACAATTTCGTTTCTGAAAGCCTTTCCAATTTGTGCAATGCCAAACGGAATTTTCATTCTTCCTGTTTTATACACATTCAGAAAGTTTACAAAAATTCCTTGTGCAGTTTCGGGACGAAGGTAAACAGTGTCTGAGCCATCAGCTACAGATCCTATTTGAGTAGCAAACATCAGATTGAACTGACGTACATCAGTCCAGTTTTTTGTGCCGGAAACTGGGCAGGAAATCTCCAATTCTTCAATAAGAGATTTAATACCCACTAAGTCTGTTTCATTCATTAAAGTTGCAAAACGACTACTCACTGCGTCTTTTTTTTCCTTATTTTTTATCACATTCGGGTTTGTTTTTCGAAACAATTCCTCGTCAAAATTTTCAAACTTCTTCTTGGCTTTTTCCACCTCTTTTTCAATTTTTCCCTCCAATTTTTGTAGATAATCTTCAATCAACACGTCGGCACGATATCTTTTTTTTGAGTCTTTGTTGTCAATGAGCGGGTCATTAAAAGCATCCACATGACCAGAAGCTTTCCATATAGTAGGGTGCATAAAGATTGCACTTTCAATACCTACAATATTTTCATGATACTGCACCATAGTATTCCACCAATACTTTTTGATGTTATTTTTTAGTTCAACTCCATACTGCCCGTAATCGTAAACTGCACTTAATCCATCATATATTTCGCTGGAAGGAAAAATATATCCATACTCTTTAGCATGTGCGATAATTTGTTTGAAAAGGTCTTCTGACATAATGGTTAATGTTTAATATTATTAGATTTAATGGTATTTAGAATAAAATTTCAAGACTCAAAATTCTTTTGCGCGAAATAATGTTTTTTTTAATAACAAAAAAATGGGAATAGAGAGTTTTAACGATTTTTCTCTGAATTCAAACAAAGCTCTTCAAACTGTCCTACAGACAATTGCTCTGGCCTCATCGAAAAGATGGGATTCTCCTTATAGCCTTCTGTAAATGAAAAGCATTTTAAAGAGTTTCTCAATGTTTTTCTACGCTGATTGAAAGCGGTTTTTACCACATTTCTAAACAATGTTTCATCGCAACATATTTTTTTGTTGGGATTGCGAACCATACGAATCACACCGGATTGTACTTTGGGGGGCGGAGTAAAACTATTTTCTTCTACAGTAAACAGATACTCAATGTCGTACCAAGCTTGCAACAAAACGCTTAAAATTCCATAGCACTTCTTTCCTGGTTTGGAAGCCACACGCTCTGCTACCTCTTTTTGAAACATTCCTACCAATTCAATAACCCTCTCTTTATTTTCCAAAATTTTAAACAATATTTGAGAAGAGATGTTGAAAGGAAAATTTCCAATTATAGTAAGTTTATCATTATAATATTCCGACAAATTCAACTTGAGAAAATCGCCTGAAATAATGTGTAAAGATGGATACTTTTTTTGTAGATAAATAACAGATTCTTTGTCAATTTCAACTACTTTAAAATTAATACCTTTTTGTTGTAGTATGAATTGTGTTAAAACACCCATACCGGGACCAACTTCCAAAATATTTGTATTGTTCTGGGAGAGACTATTCACAATCTTCTCTGCAATTGTCTCTTCGTTTAGAAAATGTTGACCAAGCTCTTTTTTGGGAGTAACTTTTTGCATTTCAAAATATTATTACATTTTTGTGAAAGCTGCCTTGTATGCAGAGTATCTACTCATGACTTGATACGCATAGTTCACTGTGTATGCGCCCGGGAAAAAACCAGACTTTACCACCGAATCATTTGCATATTCGCGACGTGCTTTCAATATTAAATACTTTGAAACATCATTCCAATTATTAAAATTCTCTTCATATTTGGCGCACAATCGTTGGGCGTCAAAAATATGTCCTCTTCCAGCATTATAAGCGGCTGCAACAAAATAAAGTTTTTCTTCTTCATTTTCAATATCATCAAAAGATTTTCGGATAGAATTTATATGTTGAATTCCCACACGGATATTCGCTTCATCGTCATCATCTTCCGAAATGCCATAATAATCCATGGTTACTGGCATCAATTGCATTAAACCGTAGCTTCCGCCTTTTCCTGTTAATCCAGAAATAAATTTAGTTTCTTGATAAATAATTGAAGAAACAAACCGCCAATCAAGATTATATTGTTGAGCGTATTTTTGAACAATTGCATCAAATTGAGAAATTCCATTTTTTTGTTTGTTAGCAAAAGATGCATTGATTAGTGAAGATTCAATTGAAAAATATTTTTGTAGTAATTTACTATATTTTGCTGTTTGTTTGAATCCAAACAACCATTGATTTATTTCTTCGTTGAGTTGAACATTTTTATTATTTAGTAACCAACGTCGCTCAAATTGTGGGCCTGCTTTTTCTAATATTTTCACATTTGAATAAAAGGGCATTAGTGTAATTGCTTGATTATAATCGCAAATAAGATATGGAACCTCACCATTGTCTACTTTCTCAAAAAGTTCCTCAGATGTAAAGTCATTGCATCTTTCAACATGATAGCGACAGTAATTTGATTCTTGTGTAAAAAAAATTATTGCAGATAAATCATTGGATACAAGAATTGTTTGCACATTTTTCGTATCTGCTTTAATTCCAGAAACCAATACAGGATATGAATAAGAATGAGGAATTGATCGTTCAAAATGTGGAAGTATAAATCTACTTGGCTTCAAATCCATTACTACTATATCATAACTTTTTTCACGTAATTGTTTTTTTATGTTGCAAACCTCAGCTTCTACTTTTATATCAATATTTCTTCCTAACTCCTTTTCCAATTGTTTTAACATTTCATACTGAAATCCAATCGGTACACCTTTATACACAAAATAATCTGCTGCGTGAAATAAAATAAGCACACGAACAATATCGGAGTCCCCGTCTACATCGGTAAGAGGTAAAATAACATCTATTTTTTCATTTTTTTTTTGTATTGGGAATTTTAGTGATGTAAATATATAGAAGCCAAATCCAAAAAAGATGGCTATTAGAAACATTATCAAGAAAGAGAGAATTGCTCTTTTCAAACTAATAATTTGGGCAAAAATAGAAATTTTGACTAAATATTTATCCTTTATTGCTAAAAATTCCAAATTTTGATAGATCTAAGCAGCAGTGATAAAAATAGCATTATATTTGCTGCCTAATTATTTCTAAAATTATGCTCAACGAACTCTTTTACAAAATTGCATTATCGCACCAAAAAGGTTATGGCAACTCCTTAATAAAAAAGCTATTACAACTTTCAGGAAGCGCTACGGCTTTGTTTCTTGATTTTAATTCTGTGCGTAAGAAGTTTAAAACGACGCGCTATTTTCTCGGTCCGCCGATAATAACTCCTGAAATAGAGAAAGCCGTACAACAAGAGCTTGAAATTTCAACAAAAAATGGGGTTACCCATTGTTTTTTTACCGATTCTGATTATCCGAAACGTTTACTTCGCTGCAATGATTCTCCCTATATGTTTTGTTATAAGGGTAATAATCAATTTAATATGGAAAAAACCTTAGCTGTAGTTGGCACACGCAATGCAACCTCTTATGGAAAAGATCTAGTGAGACGTGTAATTTCCGAATTAACCACACTCAATATTTCCATTATTAGTGGTTTAGCTATAGGAATCGATACTTTTGCTCACGATGCAGCCTTAGATTATCGCTTGCATACAGTTGGTGTATTGGGTTCGGGATTTGGGAATATTTACCCTTCCTCTAATAATAGATTGGCAAAACGAATGACAGAAATGGGAAGTACATTAGTTTCAGAGTTTTCATTCTATACTTCCCCCGATCGGCAAAACTTTCCAAGGCGAAACCGTATTATTGCCGGTATGGCAGATGCTTTGTTGGTTGTTGAAACCGGAAAGCGGGGTGGTAGTATTATTACTGCTTGTATTGCACACTCTTACCAACGTGATGTGTTTGCAATACCCGGTTCTGTTTTCGAGCCATCGCATGAAGGCTGTCATGAACTTATACGTCAAAATTTAGCCGCATTAGTTACTTCGGGAGATAATATTATTGAAATGATGGGATGGAATGAAGAAAAACAATCATCTTCACAACCTCAATTATTTCAAGAGTTAAACGAAGATGAAGAGTTTGTTTGTACGATTATACAAAATCTTAAAGAGCCATATATTGATGAATTATTATCCAATATTAACACAATACCTACTTCAAAAGTATTTTCTATTTTATTAGGATTAGAACTTAATGGAATAATAGAAGTACTTCCTGGAAAAAGATATAGAATAATCGGGCGTTAATAATTGATTATTAACGCCTAATTATACTAGGATTTTAATCCTTGCGGATTACTCTTTGAAATCGTTAATTATCGATTCCAAAAAAAATCATTAAACTTTTGCAGATAGTTCTGCACCAGCTTTAAATTTAACCACTTTCTTAGCCGGAATCATAAGTTCTTTTTTGGTTCTTGGGTTTCTTCCTTTTCTTGCAGGACGATTAACAATTGAGAAAGTGCCAAATCCAATAAGAGCCAATTTGTCGCCTTTGGCAAGGGTTGTTGAGGTTGCGCATACGAATGCTTCTAAGGCAGCTTTTGCAGCAACTTTTGTTAATCCGGCTTTTTCAGCCATAGCGGTAATTAATTCTGCTTTGTTCATAATAACAAATTTTAATGGTTAATTAATTTCAATGCAAATAAAACAATTTTTTTTATTTTTTTTACGAAACTCGAAAATCAAATAAATTGTTGATAAAATATGGCAAATTGTTGATAAAATATAGAAATATCGACAAATAATTACACTACTACTTTAATATGGAGTAATTTGACGCTTTATTGCCTTGTAAAAAAACGGCCAAATTACATCTTTTTTTTCCTTCAATTTGTAAATTATGTATAGATATTTTGAAATCTTTCGTAGAGATGTATAAAAAAGTTTTGTCATCAGTATCAATAATACCTACTTCATTGTTTGATTTTTCAAAAGTTATTGAGGCTTTATAAATTTTAATAGAAACATGTTTTTTGTCTTTTTGTACAAGAAAAGTTACAGCTCCGGGAAAAGGAGAAAGTCCGCGAATTTTGTTGATAATATTTTTTGCCGTATCATTCCAATCAATTATTGTATCTATTTTTTTAATTTTAGGGGCAAGTTTCATATTAGCATCTTTGATTCGACATTGAGGCAATCGGGTTGCAGATCTGTTTTTAATAAGTGACAATGTTTCTAATGCCATCATTGCGCTTATTTTCTTCATCCGTGCATAAAGTTCTCCTGTTGTTTCATCAGGTAGAATATCAATCCCTTTTTGCAAGATAATATCTCCGAAATCTATCTCATTATTGAGGAAAAACGTAGTAATACCTGTTTTTGTTTCGCCATTAATTATTGCCCAATGAATGGGGGCAGCTCCTCGATACTGAGGCAGCAAGGAGGCATGAACATTGAAGGTACCACAAGGGGGGATGTTATAAACTTCAAAGGGTAAGAATCGGAATGCAACTACAACAAAAACATCTGCTCGCCATTGTTGTAATCTTTTTACAAATTCCGGATCTTTTAAGGTTATGGGTTGCAGAACAGAAATTCTTTTTTCTTCAGCATATTTTTTAATATCAGAGGATTGCATTTTCAGCCCTCTTCCTGCCGGCTTATCTGGTGCAGTAACCACGCCTACTATCTCGTAGGAAGCGTGATAGATGGCATCTAACGTTGCCACTGCAAAATCGGGGGTCCCAAAAAAAACTACTCTCATTGGAAATCTTTATTGTAACTTTTGTAGAGTCTCAATCATTTTCAAACACGTATAAGCAGCTTCTACTCCTTTATTGCCATATTTTCCTCCTGCTCTATCTTGTGCTTGTTCCATTGTGTCGCAGGTAAGAACCCCAAAGATTACCGGAATTGCATAATCGAGTGAAACGTTCATAATTCCATTAGCAACTGCTTGAGAAATAAATTCAAAGTGGCGGGTTTCGCCTTGAATAACACATCCTAAACAGATTATGGCGCCTATAGAATCATCTGAATCTATAAGCATTAAGGCGCCGAGAGGCAACTCAAAACTTCCTGGAACAGAGTGAATAACAATCTGTTTCTGTGCAATACCGGCTTCTCTTAAAACAGCCAACGCACCCTCTTTGAGTGCGTTAGTTATGGCTTCATTCCATTCACTTACAACAATTCCAATCTTAATATTTATGTTTTTTAAAGATGGGCTGTCACTGTGTTGGGAAAGGTTTACCTTTTTCATTATTTATTTTTGTTAACAAGAGCCCTTTCTAAAAATTTATCAATATTCATTTTTTGATATTCCGAATAAAATTTATCCTTTATAGACTGATATGCTGAAGCCGCCTTTTCCCATTCGTTTTCTCTTTCATAAAGTTGACCCAATTTAAATAAATTCACAGGACCTAAATAGGGGTCTTTGCTTTCTGCAGCTTTCTTGCAATATTTAATCGCCTTCGCTATTTCTCCTTGGTCGTCATACAAATCGCTAATCAAGGCTTGGGCTCCGTACCAATAAGTATCCTCTTTATGTGTAAATTTTTGTAAGTAGTTCAGCGCCTCATCTTTCTCACCTAATTTCAAATAGCACATACCTGCAAAATAGTTAGCTGTGTTTGACGTATTTGTTAGTATAAATGAGGTTGCAATATCTAAAAACCCGATATTATCTTCATCACCTTCTAACGCATTGATTAAAGACAATGAGTCGCCTTTCATATAATAATCTATAGGAACCGTCATCAATGCAGAAGCTTTTTCTGATTGTGGAACTAAATAAAATTTGTTAATAGCCATAAGAGCAGCAACAACTACAAGCAATCCGATGGCAATCCCATAAATAATTTTGTTGTATTGATTAAAAAAATTGAAAATACGTACTACAAAACCTTCTTGTTTTTCACGTGTTTGTTCATTTTTTTTGTTTGATTTTTCTTTCTTCATAACGTAATAGGGGTTAATATTTTCAAGCGGCGAAATTATATTTATTTTTTATATGAACGATTTAACTCAAATAACACATGATCAGTAATATCTTTTGAGGGATCTGTATATAGTAAAAAAGGTGTTTGGTTTTGATAAGTAATTACAAAGGAGGCATTTCTAATAGTGTTAATACGACTAACTGCTGCGTGTAATGAATCATAAATTTGGTATAGTGCAACTGCCTGACGTGCTTGTAATTCGTCATAAACACGTTCTTTATCAGCTTCCAATTGTTGATATTCTTGGGCTAACTTATTTTGTGCATATTCCATTTGAACTTGTGTTAGAATACCGGCGCTTGCATTCTCCTGGAATATATTATAGCTATTTTTAAAATCATTTTCTCTTTTAGCAAAGATTGCATCTTGTTTAGCCATTTCCGCCCTAATATCTCCATTAAGAATCATCACTAGATCATAATTTTCGTTAATCGTATCTAAATTAACAAAAACTATTTCGCCGCTTCCCGGCTCACCAACAATCTCTTTTGGAAAAAAAACGTGTGTTTTTGGAGTAATAAAGTGCAAAATATATAGCACAATTACAGCAACAAGCAACACGCTTGAAGAGATAATGTTACATAGCTTAATCACAATACAGGAACAGCAGCAAGATTTTTTTTGAGATTCGGGTTGAACTATTTCCGTTTCAACATTTTCAATTAATTCTTCTTCCATACTCATATATTTTATATTTGGTTTTTGAAATTCGGCCGCAAAAATAGTTTTTTTCCTGACTTCGACAATGTTTACACAGGGCAAACGCATTAAAATTTTTGTCTCAAAGTTGAAATTTTAAATTTGAGAGAAATTAAACCTCATTTTCACCTCATTTCCTCTTTTTAGTTGCTATCGTTACCTTTTTCGGGGTCTATCATTTTGATAGGCTGAGAGTAGAGAATTTTATAGAGTTTTGCCCTGATCTTGCGAAACCGCTCGTGCCTGTTGCACAACGCCCGCCAGTTATCTGCTGGCATTTGTCCTTATTCCGTATCAAAACTTTTACTTCTTCAGCGAAGTTATTCTTCGATTTCCCACTTCATATTGTTCCCATCGTAAATTACATTGACGGTATATTTATATTCGCCCCCATCTTCGATGGTGGTCAAGAGACCGGAATATTTATTGCCTGACTCATGAACCAATGTAAAATCCTTAATTCTAATCCCCGTTATTCCCTCCTCTTTCCAAGTTTCCTGCATCGAAATTTTTACTTCTTTAGCAAGTTGTTCGGTAGATAATTTACATGACGAGAACATTGCTACAAACATAATACTTATACAGATGGCCAAAAAATTATTAATTCTATTCTTCATAGTAT
Source organism: Bacteroidales bacterium (assembly GCA_031286285.1). GTDB lineage: Bacteria > Bacteroidota > Bacteroidia > Bacteroidales > WCHB1-69 > WRNX01. The sequence goes on from JAITUN010000117.1 coordinate 17,929, forward strand.
TATTTGGTATTAACTTTTCCCGCTCTTAATGCTTCGCGAGTGTCTTGCATTTTTTCGTATGATACATTTTTGGGGACTCCTAAAAATTATTTTTTGATACTTTGATTTTCAAAAAGCAAGGAGTCCATTAAAACCTTTTGAAAAATCGCGACAAAAGTAGAATAATTATTTAATAATTCAACTCATTTTCCCAAAATCCACCTATCTATCTACCTATCATATAATTATACATTTCTTTTTCATTATTTCTAACAAGTCAAGTCGTACAATTTGTTCATAATGCACAATTAAGTTTAGGTGCTATGTATGATTATGGATATGGAGTTGAACAAAACTATTCCGAAGCAGCAAAATGGTATAGAAAGAGTATTGAACAAGGAAATGCAGGTGCTCAAAACAATTTAGGTGTTCTATACCAATATGGTTATGGTGTGCCACAAAGCAGACAAGAAGCTATTAAATGGTATAAAGAAGCAGCCCGACAGGGAAATGAAACTGCTATTCAAAATTTGAAAAAACTTGGTATAACTTCATATCAATAACTATCTTATGAACACAAACAAACAAATTTTAGTCGTGATAATTGTAATAGTCTCTATTGTTGCTACAATTATCTTTTCAGGATGTAAAAAAAAGGCAACAGTTAGAGAAACAGAAGTTAAAGTGCTTCCTGCTGTTCTAATGCTATACGAGCCTACAGGTGCAGGTTATAGTACTATTTTTCAAAATGATGGTACTATATACAATTGGACATCAAGCAACCCAAATATTGCAACTCTTAAGCAATGGGATAGGAATGTGGATATAAGCCCTCATACCATAGGGGAAACCATTATTACAGGAAAGACAGAAGATGGACGCTTCTATACATCTCCAACAACTGTAATTGTCAAACCAAATGTAATTGACGGCGATTATGCAACAGAAATTCTATTTTTTTACTATGTATCTAATATAATAGATAAAGATACTGTAGATAAAGACAAATTGATTACAATAAAATATCTTACAAAAAACAAAATAATATTTTCGATTGACGAAAAATTTCAATTATCACAAACGGAAGTAGAATGTCCGATAAAAGTTGATTGTGTTGCTGATGTAATTAAAATCAAAGACACGGTATATACAATTACAAGAGAAAATTTCAAAGGGACAAGTTTTCACCAAATAAGACAAGATACAATTAGAGAACAAACATATAAGGCTGTAGGTGAAAGTTTTGTAATTATAGATGGAACACCGTATCCTGTAAACATTGAAGGAGTATTTACTATAGATAATTCATCTTCATCTTGGAAAGTTGATATTGATATGATTATAAAGGTTAGTAATGTTTCTATGGAAGAGATTAAACTCAAAGGATACGGATATAAGTTGAAAGAAAGTAGTTATTCATATCAAGTGTGGTGAAAGTGAATATTCAGATTATACGCTTTAGACTTATAAAGACCTCTACCATAGAGTAAAACCCTCTATAATAACTGATTTGTTTATTACAAACGAATTTAAAATAGGTTAAGTGTCTATATCTTATAACTTTTGAGGCGAGGGGTAAGAGAGGCATTTTGTCCATTAGCAGAAAAAGGAGAAGTCTTTAGGCTTTCTCTTTTCTGTTAAAAAAAATATTAACCACTTAAATTAAAATTTAATCATTCAAATTAAAAATGAAAATATTTTGATGATAGTACCTGATTGCAGCAACCATGCTCAAACACTATCTTTTAATCCTTTTGATAATTTGTGCAGTTATCATTTATGAATAATAGCCTTTTATTATTAAATTGCTGATATTTTACGAGCGCACAAGACACACGAAAAAGCCCATTTTTGAGCCTTTTGAAAAAATAGAAAAACCCTACAGAATATACATAGCCTTTTATACATCAAAATTGGTGCTTCGTTGAGTTCTTTTTTTGGGTAGCACGAGGCAAAATGGCACTAAAAATAGTCCAATTCTGATAAAATTTTCATTACTACAAAACATAACAAGCATGAATGAAAATGAATAAGCAGAAATAATATATCTTTACCACCGAATTAAACAATACATCAAATAAGTGTAATTATGGCAATAGCAATTAAAAGTGTTCCTATATTAAAAGGTAAGGCAGCAGAACGTATTGAAAGAATTGCTGCCACTAATTTAAGAAATGCACCTAAAGAAAAGTTTGTAGTTAGTGCATCTACTAAAAAGATTTTAGCAAACGCAAAGTTCTAATATGCTACTCGTAGAGGATTGCACCTTTTATTCCTTAAATCTAATAGACTTAAACAAGGTTTCGTTTGATTGTAGCAACGAAGACTTAAATGATTTTTTCTTTAATGATAGTTTGAAATATGCTAAAGCATTGTTAGGAAGATTAGGGGTAAATATTCGCTGCAAAGAGCAACGGCAAGAAAATACACTATCCATTGGCGACCAAACACTAAACTTTATCAAAGAATGGTTTTTAGATGCCAACAACAAAGACAGGATGCAGGTTTATTTTAGTAGATGCTTATAATGATACAGTTGTTTGTAATTTTTATCAAAGAAATGGTTTTGACTATGTTTTTTCTACTGAAATACAAGAGAAAGAGCATTTTGAGATTACAGACACACGCCCATTGAAAACAAGGTTAATGTTTTACGACCTTATTAATCACAGAAAAACCAATTTATTAAAACCCTCTGTAAATACAGAGTATAAATAGTTATGTTGTGCAAACGTTGTGCATCAACAATACAAAGCATTGATAATCATTATATATAGTGCCCGAAACAAGACTCGAACTTGCACATCCGTTTGAATACTACACCCTGAATGTAGCGCGTCTACCAATTCCGCCATTCGGGCAAAAAATGGGGCGCGAAAATAGCAAAATATCAATTTGAAAATTAGGAGTTAGGAGTTAGGAGTTATAAAGGATTGAAGGACTGAAACATTAAATATTAAACATCAACCACTAACCATTACTTTCTTACCTGCCTTACAAACTCTTCTACTTCAGGGACTCCTCCTTGATACACTAAATATCCGTTATAGGGTTCGCGGTCCGTAATTTCATCGTTAATTGGTGTAAGCATCAGCTCTTTAACTTCTTCAAAGTCGTGGGTTTGTCCTAATGCCCAACCCAACTTAATGTATGCTACTTCGGGGAGCATGTTGCCAATGGGGACTATACCTTTTTTCATCATATCTCTTCCTGTATCGTAAACGAACATGTGTACATATCCCCAAATTGTTTGCACGGTCATGTATTGGTGAACACCGGCTGCGTGCGCCCGTTCAATAGCGGGATACATCTCTTTGTTCACATGTCCCAGTCCGGTGCCTATCCACACAACTCCCTTGTAGCCATTTTCGGTAATGGAGTCTAACATATCGGGTTTCATTCCCGGATAGTAATAGAGCATAGCAACTCTATCGTCGAAAGTGGGGACTATTTTCACATTTTTATCTCTTCTTCTCGGATTAAAAGTCTCATGAATAGGTTCTACACCTTTTCTTGTGATTTTTGCGACTGGTGTGTCACCGATAGTTCTGAATGTAGAGCGATAGGAGGAATGCATTTTACGCACACGAGTTCCTTTGTGCAAAAAACCGTACTCGTCTGAAGTTGGCCCGAACATACACACCAGCACTTCAGCAATATTTCCGTGTCCGGCAGCAGTCATGGCGTGCATGAGATTTAGTGCCGCATCTGAGCTAGGGCGGTCTGATGAACGTTGCGAGCCTACCAACACTATTGGCACCGGGAGGTTTTGGCACATAAAAGTGAGTGCCGCTCCTGTATGGTGCAGGGTGTCCGTACCATGTCCTATTACAATACCATCTACCCCTTTTTCAATCTCTTCGCCAATTTTTTTGGCGAGGGCCACATATTGCTTTGGTCCCATATTTTCTGAGAAAACGGCAAAAATTTTCTCTGTTTCCAAGTTGCAGATTCCTGCCAACTCGGGGACGGCGCCGTACAATTCGCCAGGAGAGAATGCGGGAATCACAGCGCCCGTTCTGTAGTCTAATCGCGAAGCGATAGTGCCGCCCGTTCCCAACAGTTTTACTTGCGGAAGCCCCGGCGTTTTGGGAAACTCTTTTTCTGGAATCTTATAATTTGCTTTTTTATACCCCACTTCTTTCATATCGGTTATTGTATCTGTATCAACACCAATATTATAACCTGTGATTACTTTCATCACGATGTGTTTATCATCGTCAAATTCGGCTCTTGGTAGGATCGTTCCGTTAAAATCACCTCGCGTGGTTTTCACTTCAGCAGTTCCCCAAACACGTACATTGTATTTCTTTAGCAACGCTAAGGCTTCTCCCTTGTAGCCTTGAAAAATATCTTCGCTCATTATTTTAAAAATTTTAGCCGCAAAAATAGAAAAATTAAGATTTGGTAATAAGTTTTTCTAAAACAAAATTCATATTCTTTTCAATTATACTGTAATCAGATATCTCTTTTCCTACATAAATAAAAAAAAGTTTCAACTGTTTCTCGTTTTGGAGTAAAAATTGTTCGAAAATTGTTTTATAGTGTAGTCGATATGCTTCTCGCATTCTCCGTTTTATTCTATTTCTTTCAGTAGCAAGCTTATAAGTTTTTTTTGGGACTACAAAGGCAACGCTTAAAATAGAATGATCGGCATTGATTACAGTAAATGAATAATGACATTTTAGCGGATAAGATACAATATATTGGTTATCACGATACAGTGCTTCAATTTCTAAGGAAGATTTTAGTTTATCGTGTTTTCGTAAAGTGAATTTCGAACGATTATCTGCGACGGGTAGCATATTCTTTTAATAAGACTTCAAGGGCAGAAGTAATAGTGGGGTGTACTTTTGTAGGCGCTTCCACGTGCAATTCCCAACCCGCATCTTTTACGGCATTACAGGCTGCTAATCCTACAGCACCAAAAGCCATCTCTTCTTGAACAAAATCGGGATAATTCTCTTGAAATGCAGTAACTCCTGCCGGGCTAAAGAAAACAATCATGTCGTATTTTGACAAATCAATATTGCTCTTAATATCTGCAGATTCTGTGTTAAAGCAAACGGCTTGAGTATATTGAATGTTGTGTTTTTCGAAAAATTCAGCAAAATTTGTACCCATAGAACCTGCTCCGCAAGGTATAAGGTAATTATGGGTTCTATTTTTCAACAACAGATCAAAAACATGGGATGGATTATTGTTTTTACCAAAAAATATTTTACGTTTACGATAAGGAATATATTTTTGAAGATAATGGGCTGTCATATCGGTCATGCAATAATATTTCATTTCGTAGGGCATCTCTATTCGCAAATCTTTACACAACATAAAGAACTGATCAATAGTTGTTGTACTTGAAAAAACGATGGCAGTGTGGTCTAAAATATTGATTTTTGTTTTACGGAAATCAATACCGTTAATGGTGTGAATCTTGAAAAATTTAAAGAAATCAATAGAAATACAATATTTCTTTTTTAAATCTGCGTATGGAGATTTTTCAAAATCAGCAGGTGCAACTTGAGAAATAAGAATGTTTCTAATCTTCATTGGCAAAAAAACAATAGGATTTATTTGATTTTATATATTAATAATAAGTAGTTTAGCAGCAATAATGTAGGGTAGAATTTCAAGGGTGCAAAAATATATAAAAAAATGAATGCGACTTACTCCAACTATGTTTCTTAAAAAGCGAATAAAAAAAGCTGAGAAAATAATCAAAAACAGAGGCAAATAAACAAATGAAATTATTTCAGGAACACGTGAATACCATGATAAAGGGATAATTATGACTAATAGCAGGGAGTTATAAAAACGAAATAAAGCTTTAATATTTGTATATAAATACCTTTGTTCTTGATAGTTAAAAATTAAAGTAAAGTACCATAGAAAAAGCCATGAGGCGAGGATCAATATTGCAATGATTCCCAATAATAATCCAAAAAGCAACAAAGGTTGTATATTAATTTTATCTAACAATTGGGGTACAAAAAATTGGAGAAAAACAAGAGCCAAACAGGGAAATGCAAAAAGATAGAGAAAGATGGAGTAGAGAAAAATGCTTTCATTTGCCAATTTCCCTTCTCTAAGCAATTGTTGAAGTTGTCGGGTAGAGAACAATGCCCGCAACATTAACAATGCTTTTCTTTTGTACATAACAAATGATAGAGTTATTAGAAATAGCTCTATCATGAGACTTAACGTAATAATACTATTCGTATTCAATAGCAATAACTATTTTACGATCAACTTTTTGGCAATAGAAATAGTGTTATCGTTTTCAATTGCGTAGAAATAAACTCCCGCTTTCAAAGCAGTTGCATCAATTGAGATATTGTTTTGGGAGGGATTAAGCGGCAAATTCATTACTGTTGCGCCTACGATATTTTTTATGACTAAGCGATTATTGTAATTATCTGCAAGTGTATAGGAGACATTAATAAAAGAATTAGCTGGAGTTGGATTTGGGTACGCAGAAAGAGAGGCAGTAACTGAACCATTTTCATTAATTCCCAAAGGTTTAATGTTAATATCTAAATAGAGTGTCATCTGATCCTCACTTGTCATAAATTCAAGTTTAAATTGGCACAAACCGATATTTCCGTTGGGGAGCAAATGCAATGCGTATTCCATCTGTTCGCCTTCATAAATCGTGTAGTCCATTGCTATATTTTCGCCGGTGTCGTCACAAACTCCAAAACATACGTAGGCTTTCATTCCGTCAACTAAAGAAATGTTTGTACGCAATGTTCTCACATCTAATTCAACATCTGTAAGATTTTTAACCATAATGTTAGTAACAAACTCACCAAAGTCGTCTAAATCTTCTTCAGTAATAGTTGCTGAAATAGTTTCTCCATCGGAATAGGGGGTTCCTCTTGGATCGGTGATTTGAAAAGATTGTGCATAACTAAATAATGATATGCTGACTAATAATAAGATAAGAAGTTTTTTCATACGAATATTGTTATTATTAATGAATATTATTTCACAACTTTAAATGTACATGTTTGTCCATTGGTTTGAATCTTTATAAAATAAAAACCTTTTGCTAAGCTATGAACATCTACAACAGGTTGATTATATGCAGTAGAAACTATTTGTCCCGAAATAGAGATTATCTCTAATTTTTCATATATGCCGTTAATGAATAACTTATCATTTATCGGATTAGGGTTAACAGAAATTGTAACTCCGTTAACATCTCTAATACTTTCAAGGAGTCTGAAAGTTACATGGATAGTATAGTCTTTGTCCACAGCAGGGAAAGTATATTCTGTAGCTTGCTCCAATCCCATCGGTTCCCCGTCAATAAAAACTTCTTCAACTTCGTAGTTTTCATCGGGAATAAACAAATATGTGGCGCTTTCACCTTCTAAGTATTCTGTTTCACCTTCGGGAGAGATTGTTCCGTTTTCACCGGCTGAGGCTGTAATAGTATAGTAAATTTCTTCCACTTCTTTAAAAGTTACATGGATAGCATGATCCCCTTGTATGTTAGTGAATGTAAAACTGGTAACATCAGGTTCGGGTGTTTGCTGAATTACGCCATCAAGATACACTGCTTCAACTTCATAACCTGGATCCGGAGTGAATGTATATGTAGCGCTTTCGCCTACAGGGTACTCTGTTACACCCTCCGGAGAGATTGTTCCGTTTTCACCGGCTGTTGCTGTAATAAAAAATGTAGTTCTCAATTGAAAAGTAACATTAATGGTATAATTATCATCCAAATCTGTAAATATGTAGTGAGTTGCTTTTTCCATTCCCATAGCTTCACCATTAATATATACTTCTTCCACTTCGTAACTGGGATTAGGTATAAATGCATATTTGGCGTTTGCGCCTTCGGGATAAACCGTTTCTCCAACCGGAGATATTGTTCCGTTTGTTCCTGCCGATGCGGTAATTGTTTTGGTTGGACCTACATAAACAGAGGCAGTAAGTTTAGATCCGAATTGTCCGTTATTATAATAGATTTGTACTCCGGCTTTATTTAATATTTTCACATTTCCTGCTCCATAGCCTGCATTAATACCGTCTCCATAAGCATCATAAACTTCAAGTCTATGGCATCCATTCATTATGGGGATGAACGGAAATTCTCTTACTGTAGTGCCGTTGGTTGGTAAATCGGGCCAGGGTCCACCTTGAAAGAGTATCGTGCCATCAGGATTAAATACTTTAAAAGTAGTTTCGGAAGCATAGCGGTCGGTGGTAATAACAAGTGTCATACTTGCATCGCCTATAGCAACTTCTTTTTTTAGCATTTTGCTTTGCGAAAAATTGCAGATTATGTTATTCATTTTTGTAACAGTAACAACTAAGTTTTGATCTATATTGGGGGCAATCAATAATGATGGCAGATGAATTGTATCCAATGATTGAGCCGGAATAGTTCTATTATTCCATATATATTGATCAGGCGCACCTCCAGCAACAGCATAAGATATATTTACAGAATTTACCTCGAAATCGTTAGAATTTCTAACAAAACAAATAGCGCCATTTGAACCATCACATGCAGGAACAAATTTTTCATCTATCAATTCTATTCTTCCAATGCAGTTAGGCTTATTTTCATACGCCATTTCTGCTTTGCAAGCTGAGAGAATCGTTTTATTACCTTCATTAACAAACGCTAAAACTTCCAAATCTTCTAAAAAAATAGGCACGTTGCGAATATGGGCAGGAATGGTATAAGTAAAAGTTTGAGAATAAAAAGTACCTGTAGTTGTGGTGGGAATATCTTCTCCCCACTGTCCGGTTAAGAAATGACGAAACATGTGCATGTGTTGATAGTAAGTACCGAAGCGCATCATAGCAGGGTAGTATGCTGATCCCCCTTGTTGAGGTCCTAAAATATTATCTTGTAATAAAGCAACATTCAACTTATTGGTAGGATTAGCAGCATCTCCTGTGTAATACACTTCTACATAAACGGTTAGCAATCTTGTTTTCCAATCAATAGTAGCAGTAGCAGCTACATTAACCGGCGAAGATTCGGCAAGGATCGCATTTGCCCAAGTTATCCAAGTGGGGCGCGAAGAGGTCCAACTCGTTCCTCTATTCACAGTTGCGGCGGGGTATGAACTAATACCATATTGATTGGCCAGCGCGTTTCCCCATTCAGTTTTATAATCCGGGTTATTTCCGGAAAACCCGCCTTGATGGATATTAATTGCCCAGGCTCGATCGGGATTGTTAGTCATAATTAGATTTCCGGTTTTATGTCCATCAGGGCAATACGGACAGTTTGTACCTGTGTACTCTTCCAAAATAACATTTTTATTGGAAGGAGTTGTTGACACAATGGTTTGTGCAAATAAAGTTGCTGAAAAACAAGCAACTAATAATAATGTAAAGGCTTTTTTCATAAGAATTATTTTTTAAATTAGGATGTTTAATGATATATGTTATTTGATAATTTTAAAAGTTATTGATTGGTTATTGGATTGTATTTTAACAAAATAGATCCCTTTTGATAAATGATTTACATCAACAATGGGTTGGTTATTTGCAGAGGCTACTATTTGTCCTGAAATAGAAATTATTTCTAGTTTCTCATACACCCCGCTTATGAATAATTTATCGTTTACCGGATTAGGGTTCACTGAAATAAGATCCCCGTTAACATCTTTAATATTTTCAAGGAGTCTGAAAGTTACGTGAATAGTATAGTCTTTGTCCACTTGGGTGAAAGTATATTCTGTGGCTTGCTCCAATCCCATCGGTTCGTCGTCAATATAAACTTCTTCAACTTCGTAGTTTTCATCAGGGGTAAAAATATATGTAACGCTTTCGGTTTCAAAATATAAAATCTCTCCTTCCGGAGTTATGGTACCGTTTTCGCCGGCAGATGATGTGATATAAAAATATCCAGGCATCAATTTGAAAGTTACATGGATCGTATAATCTTTATCTACTATGGGAAATGTATAACTTGTAACAGACTTTCCAATTTCAACAGGCTCTCCGTCAACAAATATTTCATCCACTTCATAGTTTTCATCAGGGATAAAAAAGTAGGTAGTACCTACGTTGTCAGGGTAGTTTTGATCTCCCACACGGGTAATCGTTCCATTTTCGCTTGTAGAAGCGATAATAGTATGGCTCGTTCCGGGTTCAATAACTGCCTGGCTTCCTGAAATAATAGTCTTATTATTTTCAGCTACAAATACAATAAACTCTAAATCTTCCAACACAACCGGAATATTATTAATATTTTCAGGAATGTCATATTCAAAGATTTCCGACCAAAAGCTACCTTCTGTAGTAGGAGATACGTTCACGCCCCATTGGCCGGTAATAAAATCTCTGAGCATGTGCATGTGTCTGTATTGTCCATTAAGCATCATGTCAGGATTATATTGTTGACCTCCGGATTGAGGTCCTAATATTTCATTTTGCAACATGGCAACGGTTAATTTATTGGTTGATTCCACGGCATTTCCTGTATAATACACTTCTACCAAAAGCGTAAGTTTTCTTGCAGTTGAATCAATCGTACCTTTAGCAGCAACATTAAGACAAGAGGGTTCATTTGTTCCTCTGTAGGTGCAAGCAGCCCAACGCATTCTATCATAAAGGAAATAAGAAGACCCCATAATTGGTACATTTTCAAAAGTTTGGCGGCTGACTGTTCCGGCAGGATAACCGGTACCATTAAGCCCCATACCGGCTTGCGAAGCTAATGAGTTTCCGTAAGGAGTAGTATAATTTGGGGTACCATTAGCATATCCTCCTTGATGTACATTAATTGCAAAGAATCTTCCGGGATAATTGTTCATCAGTTGCTGCGCCCGTTTATGACCATCCGGACAATATTGACACCCTTTTCCAGTAAGCTCTTCTAAGATAACATTTCTATTGGAAGGCTCCTTTGACACAATATCTTGCGCAAACAAAGTTACTGAAAAACAAATAAATAAAATAAAAATAGAATTTTTTTTCATTAAAAATAGATTAGGATTAAGCATAAACTTTGTAGCGGCAAAAGTAACCAAAAATATATTCTAGTTTACATATTTTTGAAAAAAGTGTAACCAAGATCAAAAATAGATGATTTAAGAGGATTATTCTACTACTTTCACACTAATTCCGTCTTTAAGTTTAGTGAGGGAAGTTACAGCTACCTTATCTCCATTTTTGATTCCGGAGATTACTTCATAAGTAGCATCTAATCTTCTACCGAGTTCAATTTTTTCGTATGAAACAGTGTTGTCTTCTCTTAGAATATACACAAACCTGTCACCGCTACCGGGTTGTTTTACGATTGCATTGTCAGGCACTACTACGTTATTTCGGCTACCGAGATTGAAAATAGCGCGTGCGTACATTCCGGGACGAACTTTAACATTCTCATTGGGAATGGTAATCTCCACAGAGAAAGTGTGTGTACGAGCATCTAACGTTGGATAGATTAAGCTCACGCGTCCGGTGAGTTCTGTATTTCCCAGAATATCAATTTTTATTTTTGCTGTCATTCCCATCTTAATATCATTGTATTGGCTTTCTGAAACATTAATCATCAATTTCACCGGTCTGATTTGTTGTATTTGCAATATCGGGTTGCCGGCGTAGATGTCTCCGCTATCGTAATTACGCATCGTAACAACTCCATTGATAGGGCAAATCAGCCGGGTGTTTTCCGATAGGTTATCATACGCATTTTGGGCAACATCCAACTGTGTTTTCAGGGCATCCCAGTCAGATTTTGAAACTCCGCCCACTTTAAAAAGTTCGTCTAAACGGTTGAAGTTTTCTTTTAAATTATCTAATTGTGTTTTAGCTTGTCGAAGTTGTGTGGCATCCATTTGTACCAATTTTTGACCGGCAGTTACAAAATCGCCAATTTCAACAAAAATCTGGTCAATTCTTCCCGGTATTGTGGGGGCAATATTGTTCACAGCTTCGGCGCGCACAACAGCGGTGTATTCAAAAATTTGAGCCACAGGTTCTTCAAATACTTCCGCCACTTTAATCATAATAGTGTCATCTTCTTGTAGGGTTGGTGTTTCACTTTTCTTTTGATTGCAAGCAGCAAACAGCGCTACAAGCAGAATTAGTAATGTGGTTTTTTTCATAAGTTTATAGATTTATAGGTTTATAGGTTTATAGATTCTTGTATTCTAACTTCTATCTTCTTACTTCTTAAAAAAATCTTCATAATCAGGAAATTTGTATTTTCTTTTAGCTATTTCCGGTGGGTAAACGAAGTAGTCGATTTCGGCATGAGAACGCACAGTTCCCTCTTTGTCCATCAGTTCGGCGTAAGTCAATGCAGAGTTTCCTTCCTGAGAAATAAGTTTGGAACGAATAGTAATTTCACCCTGATTCACAAAAACGGGTTTAAGGTAGGTAATATTCAAATTTTTAGTAACTCCGGCAGTTCCCAATTTTACTACTAATACCCAATTTGCAATTTCATCTAACAGCGTGGCTTGGATTCCCCCGTGCAACATATTGAGGTAGCCTTCATACCATTTATCAGGGGTCCATCGGGTAAAAACCCATTCTCCATCTTCCCAAAAATTGAGTTTCAATCCAATAGGATTTGTAGGCGAGCAGCCGAAGCAATGATATTCGGCAATATCGGCGTATGCGTTGTGGATGTTTCTCATAGGTTTTAGGTTTATAGGTTTATAGGTTTATAGGTTTATAGGTTTTAGGTTTATAGGTTTAAAAGATCCCTCTGGCTTCTAGCTTCTAGCTTCTGGCTTCTAGCTTCTTACTTCTTGCCCAATATGTACTCTAATTCTGCTTGCGCTACTAAATAATCATAAACAGACTGATAATATAGCAGTTGCGAGCTTAGTAGCGCTAATTCGGCATCGCTGAGTTGAAGCCATGTTGCCATCCCTACTTCATATTGTTTTTGAACAATCTCAAAAGCACGTGTTGCCATTTTCACACTTTCATTACTGGATTCGAAATCAACAATTGCTTTATCAATGTTGTTCAAATTAGATGTAACCGACAGCCATAAGGCGCGCTCTAAATTCAGGCGGGTATCATTCATATTTAGAATGTTATTCTTAATCTGTTTTGTTTTAAAGGTGGTAGATGCCCACGAAATAATAGGTATTTGCAAAGAAACCCCAATTACCGAATAGGGAAACCAGTTGAATTTATTAAAAGGGATATCATTGCCCATAGTCATATACTGATAACTTCCCGATAATGCTAATGAAGGGCACGCTCCCGAAAGTACAATCTTTCTTGATCGCTCTAACTGTTGAATTGTCATATCCATCTGTTTCATATCGGAGTTGCTCTCTAATGACAATTGATTCATTTCGGGTAGTTTGGCTGCGTTCATTTCGGTTTCATAATCTTTGAGTTCGCCTAAAAAAACCAAAGGCTCGTTAATAGCTACGCCCATATAGATTTTAAGCGCTTTTTGACTCAAATCTACTGCGTTTATAGCGACGTTAAGATTGGGTTTTGCATTTTGTACCTGCACATCCGCACGTAATTTGTCAAATTCGGAAACCAAACCTTGATTATATTTATCTGTAACAAGTTTTGCATTTTGCTCTACATTTTTATAATTATCCAACAACACTTTATAAGACTCTTGCGCAATAAGAACGGCATAATATGCTTTTTTTACATTGTTTATCAATGAGATTTTTGAAGCTCGTGCTTGTTCCACTGCTAATTCAACATCCATAGAAGAAAGTTTAATCATGTTCCATAGCGCCGGCACAATAATAGGCATGGTGAAATTTGCAGAAAGTACTAGGTTATTATACGTTCCTACTTCAATTTCCATATTTTGGCCATTGAAATCCATCACCATTTTCTGCTTTTGCAAGGTTCTTTGATAGGATGCTGCACCGATTACATTGGGAAAAAGACCTACAATCTGCTCTTTTTTGTAGTACTTTTTAGTCTCAATAGTCCTGTCTGCAATTCGTATCATTGGACTTTCGTTTAAGGCAATTTCAATAACTTGCTGCAAAGTAACCGGAATTGAATCGGGTTTTGTTTGGGAAAAAACCGAAAAAGTGAGGAGGCACATGAGAGTTAAAATTGTTTTTTTCATCTGTTAAGTGGTTAAATGTTAATGGTTAATGATTAATGGTTAATGGTTAATGGTTAGTGTTCTTCATGCTTTTGGCTTCTTAATTTGTAGTTTTTCTGAGCGGCTCAAACCATTGGGACTTATTCCGGGTTTGCCTTCAGGAACAGGGAGTTGATGCTTATTAAAGTATTCTAACCAGTAAGGGAGAATTTCATCGGTGTCAGATTCTTTAAAAGTCATATTTGGAGTTTCAAAGAAATTGGGGTTACCAGTGGCGTGCGCATAGGCATCATACACCAATTCACTGCAATAATAGAGGTCATTTTCAAAATCAAAGCCGTAATCGTATCCTTTTCCAAGATGAGAATATGCTCTACCAAGAGCGCTTTCTGTATATTGCCGATATTCCGGTTTTAAGGAAGCAAAATAGAGTGTTCCATTTTTATTTTCTTCTTTAAACTCTTGAAAACTTGAATAAATGACTCCTTTTTGTGGAACTGCTTCTATAACAAAATTGCCTGAATCGGTTACATTAATAAGAGCAACATGGGTAAAATTCAATGCGCACAAATCGGATTTGGTAACCGCAACAATTGATTTTTCAAAATCTGAATTTTCAGAAGCTACAAAAACCAAATCACCACTACTGAGGTTTTGGGTACAACTAACACTTAGTAATAACGTTCCAATGAGTGTATATAGCAGGTGTTTCATTTTTGAATTTTGAATTTTGAATTTTGAATTATTAAATACTCTTTCATCAACGAATAATATTCATCAGTATAATCTTCATTTCTTATATATAAATTATCTTCTTTATAAATAACATTTTTTCTCTCAAACATCATCAATACTCTATTTGCACTTTTTTTTGAGTTAGGAAACACTTTTGTTTTTTTTGTTAGATAAATATTTTTTTCGAATGCAAATTTTTCCATTTTTTCTGCAGGTTCAGTCGGTAAAATTGTTCCAAAACGCCCCTTTTCTAAAAGTAGTATATCAACGGCGTCAAGAAGTTCTTTTAAGGACAAAGTTTCATTGTGTTTTGCTATATTTCGTTTTGTTACAGGAGATTTTAAACTATTTTCAAAAAAAGGCGGATTGCTCACAATTACCTCAAATTTTCGAGTTGTATTTTGGGCAAATTCTTGAAGATTTTCCCGAATAAAATGCACATTCGTTTTCCAAGGAGAGTTTTCAGCATTATTTTGTGCTTCAATAACTGAATTTTCGTCAATATCAATTCCAATAATCCTAGCATTTGTTCTTTGAGCAATCATGAGTGAGATTACGCCACATCCTGAACCTATTTCCAACACAGTTTTGCAATTTTCGGGAACAGGCATCCATGCACCAAGCAAAACGGCATCGGTACCCACTTTCATGGAACTTTGAGAATGACTGACAGAAAATTGCTTAAAATGGAACATTATTTTAGTGGTTAGTGGTTAGTGGTTAATGCTACTTCCCGAGTATTCCGTAGAAGAGCAGATCTGCTATTTTCCTCATATAAAGCGCAGCATCAGGGTATTGTTTCCTAATGGTTTCATTTTTATAGGATGCTATGGTGTAGTTAATAAATCGCTGTAAAAATTCAATATCCAAATTAGGGCGGATGTCGCCATGCTTCTGTGCTTCGGTAAAAAAAGTATGGGTGTTTTTTTCAGAAAAATCCTTTTTGTTTTCATAATGCTCCCTTACTTCTACAAATGAGGGGTCGTGAATATCTGCCAAAAATTCCGGAGTCATTTGTTCTAATTGATTGATATTAAAATTTGTAATTTTAATCAGTTTTTCAGGAAAAGGTATATTACTGTCATTTATGGCTTTAATTTCAAGCATATTATTCTCATATATTTGTTGTAATAATTGAATCAAGAGGTCGGTTTTATTTTCATAATACACGTAAAACGTCCGCCTACTTACATCAGCTTTATTACAAATAGCCTCAATGCTAATACGTTTAAAGCCGTGCTTAAAGAACAATCCTTTTGCGGCATCAATAATTTCGGATGGAATATCTTTTTTAGCCATAACTTTACAAAATGGGCGCGAAAATAACATTTTTTATATAAAACCATATTTTTTGTGCAAAATAATCAGAAGTTAGAAGTTAGAAAAAATGATGTTATTTTGCTGCCAAATTGCAAGAATGAAACAATTTCTATCTTTTGTAAATAAAGAGTTTATGCATATATGGCGTGATAAACGTACCATATTGGTTGTAATTGGGTTACCCATTATGCAAATGATTCTGTTTGGATTTGCAATATCAACAGAAATCCGAAATGTGCGTTTCGGAGTATTTGCCCCACAAAAAGATGCGGTTACTTTAAAATTGGAAGAACATTTTAGAAACAACTACTATTTCACATATATTGAAGAGATAAAAGATCCAAACCATTATGAAGATTATTTTAAGCGGGATATAGTTGATATGATTTTAGTGTTTGAAAACAATTTTGAGTACAAACTTATTCATCAAGGTAAAGCTAATATTCAAATACTTACAGATGGCATAGATCCAAACAGTTCTACAGCAATTGCCAATTATTCCAATCAGATTATTCAAAAATACCTACAAGAAACTGCCGTTCAGGCTCCAAATGGGAATATTATTATTCCTCAAATCAAGTTGTTGTATAATCCACAAATGAAATCGGCTTTTAACTTCGTACCCGGTGTTATGGGTTTGGTATTAACTATTATCTGTGCCATGATGACCGCTGTTTCCATAGTTCGTGAAAAAGAGCGCGGCTCTATGGAGGTTCTTTTAGTTTCTCCGATTAAGCCAATTTTCATAATGATTGCTAAGATGTTGCCCTATCTAGTGATATCAGGAGTAATTATGATACTCATTATTTTGTTATCCATTTTTATGCTGGGGGTTCCCATGGCGGGAAGTTACGTACTCTTTTGTTTTCTCTCTCTTATTTTTGTGATCTCTATGCTCGCAATGGGATTATTGATATCTACGATGGTTGAAAACCAAGTGATTGCCATGTTAATATCAGGAATGGGACTGATGATGCCTACTGCATTGCTCTCCGGAATGATTTTTCCGGTTGACAATATGCCTTGGATTTTACGCTTCATCTCTTTCTTTTTGCCGGCTCGCTGGTTTATATCAGCCATCCGCAAAGTGATGATTGAAGGTTTAGAATTTATGTTTATCTACAAAGAGTTGATAATTCTTTGCATTATGACCATAGTCTTATTGATAATCAGTCTTAAGAAGTTCAAGATTCGGTTGGAGTGAATTATTCTCCCAGCGTTGCCACCATCACCGCTTTGATGGTGTGCATCCTATTCTCCGCTTCATCAAAAACTATTGACATTGGGGATTCAAACACGTCGTCGGTAACTTCCATGGCTTCAAGACCAAATTTTTTGTGAATATCTCTTCCAATTTCAGTTTCCAAATTATGGAATGAAGGGAGACAGTGCAAAAATTTCACTTTGGGGTTTCCGGTAGCTTTTACTACGTTCAAGTTTACTTGATAAGGTGTCAACAATTTGATACGTTCTTCCCACACTTCAGCGGGTTCGCCCATCGATACCCAAACGTCTGTGTATAAGAAATCAACTCCTTTAACGCCTTCTGCTACATTTTCGGTAAGAGTAATTTTAGCGCCTGTTGCTTTGGCAATTTCGCGGCATTTTGCAACTAGTGTTTCTTCGGGCCAGCATTGTTTGGGGGCTACTGCGCGGAAATCCATCCCCATTTTTGCTGCGCCTACCATAAGGCTGTTGCCCATATTGTTACGGGCATCTCCAAGATACGCAAACGAGATGTGATGTAACGGTTTGTCGCTATGTTCCTGCATCGTTAAAAAGTCTGCCAAAATTTGGGTAGGGTGAAACTCAGTGGTTAATCCGTTCCAAACGGGCACGCCGGCGTATTTTCCGAGCGCTTCCACAATATCCTGAGCATAACCGCGATACTCAATTCCGTCGTACATTCTGCCCAATACGCGAGCGGTATCTTTCATAGATTCTTTTTTGCCCATTTGCGAACCGGCAGGTCCTAAATAGGTTACGTGCGCCCCTTGATCCAAAGCGGCTACTTCAAACGCACAGCGCGTTCTAGTAGAGTCTTTTTCAAATAAAAGCACAATGTTTTTGCCTTTTAATCTGGGTTGTTCCGTGCCGGCGTATTTCGCAGTTTTTAAATCGGCGGACAACTTTAGTAAATACTTAATCTCTTCAGGAGTGAAGTCTAATAACTTTAAAAAGTTTCTGTTTCTTAGGTTAAATGCCATACTGTTAATGTTTTATAAGGTTAATATTTTTTTTTAAAAATAGGTGGCGAAGATATATAATATGTGGAATATATGTTGTTTGCTCCTCAAAAAGGCTAAAAAGTAATTTGAGTTACAATTATTTTGAATTATCTGCTAATAAGTTAAAAAAAAATCCTTATTTCGCCACAAATTTTAAATATAATAAGTATGAAAAAACAATTAATTGTATTTATGCTAACTATTGCGGTTATAACGATTGTATTTGTATCCTGTGAAAAAGAAAAAATTAGTCGTAATATTGTAGCAGAAAATGTACAAAACAGTAATGATGCCATTGATTTTGTTGAAGCATTTATTTTATCGGATAAGGATCTTCCTCCTTTAGCCGATGCAGATTATGATGATCACTCTTTTAAATTAACACTTCCTAAAAGTGTCTCTGATGAATATTTGGAAGGAGAGAAAAATGGCAAAACAGGAATGCTAGTATTAGTTGCATTTGATGAAAATGAAAATGAAATGGGCAATTTTTTTTGGTTTGATAATAATAAAAAAATTCAAGCCTCTTACGTCTACGCCAATAAAGAAGTTGTGGCCAAAGGAAAGTTGGATACCTCTCCTCCGCAAACATGGGATTGTTCATTTTCTAAAGGATGGAATATTATTTATGCTGAAGCTAAAGGAGATGAAACTTATGTTAGTTCAAAAAAGCCTTCAAATCTAAGTTTATTGTGGTATTTTAAACCCAAGAATACTCAACAGACAAATATTAATTCTTATATTAATTCTGAACACTTAATAGATTTGATGAAAAATTTATCTAAGATGTAAATGAAGACTCTTAGTGGAGGATTAACAAAAAAAACGCACCTCATCCTGCTTTTCTTTTTGCTATTAGCCCTAATGGTTACTGCTGTTTTTATCGGCGCAGAGCATTCCACAAAGTTTATGATTGTTCATTTGCGAATTCCGCGCATTATCATGAGCGTATTTGCTGGGGCTTCCTTAGCTCTGTGCGGAGCTGTTTTTCAGACCATTTTTAGAAATCCGATTTGTGATCCCTATATTCTTGGTATCTCATCAGGAGCCTCCATTGGGGCAGCGCTTGCCTTTATATTAGGATTGGATTTTTATCTGTTTGGTGTAACCTCCTTTGCTTTAGTAACTGCTTTTATAACTCTGATGCTGTTGCTTGGAATTACAAGATTTTCTAAAATAAAATCAACCTATATCATGTTGCTGGCAGGTATTTCGCTCAACTTCCTTTTGGCATCAGCTCTTACATTATTAATGGTATTGAACCATCAAGAGATGCAAAAGATTATTTTTTGGACCATGGGCAGATTCGCGACAGTTTCTCCATATGAGATCTTTTTTTATGTCCCGATATTTCTCATTTGCACATTTTTTACTTTTATTTTGTCAAAAGACTTGAATTTAATACAATTGGGAGAAATGCAGGCAAAATCACTTGGGGTAAACACTAAGAAAATAATTTATATCACCCTATTGCTCTCCTCTGTATTAATAGCTACAACCGTTTCTATTTGTGGTGTAATAGGATTTATTGGGTTAATAACTCCGCACCTTGCTAGAATTTTGTGGGGAAACAATACAAAGCATCTGTTTGCTTTTTCCATTCTGCTAGGCGCTATCTTTATGCTTATTGCCGACAGCTTAGCAAGGGTTTTAGTAGCAAATACTGAATTGCCGGTAGGCAGTATTACAGCCTTGGTGGGAGCTCCATATTTTATTTATTTGATAGCAAAAAAATAAATTTATAACAGGCCTCTGTTTCTCAAAAGCGGCTCAATTATCGGTTTCTTTCCGCGAAAAGCAACATACAGAGCCATCGGGTCCTGAGTGTTTCCTTTTTCTAATACATAGGTGCGGAACAGATCGGCTGTGGTTTTGTCGAAAAGATCACCTGTTTCTTTAAAAGCTTCAAAAGCATCGGCATCTAACACAGCTGCCCAAGTGTATGCATAGTATCCGGCATCGTAACCGGTGGTAAAAATATGTTTGAAATAGGGACTCCTGTATCTTGAAATAATTTCCGGGATTAAGCCCAGTTTTTTCATTGCATTCTCTTCAAATGCAAGAACATCTATTTTGGTGGGGGAGGTTAGCGTGTGGTAATCCATATCCAAGAAAGAGGCTGCCAATAGTTCAGCATTAATAAAGCCTTGTCCGTAATTGGCAGAGGCTTCCAATTTGGCAATCAATTCATCGGGAATCACTTCTTCTGTTTTATAATGTTTGGCATACATTTTCAATACTTCCGGCTCGGAAGCCCAGTTTTCCATAATTTGTGAAGGCAACTCCACAAAATCTCGGGAAACATTTGTGCCTGATAAGGAACGGTATTTGCAATTGGTAAGCATCCCGTGTAACCCATGTCCAAACTCATGGAAGAAAGTTTCTACCTGATCAAACGACAAGAGTGCGGGCGCATCGGCGGTAGGTTTTGCATTGTTCAGTACTAAAGACACAATGGGAATCACTTTGTTGCCCTCATTGTCGTACCATTGTTCGCGGAAGTTAGTCATCCATGCGCCACTGCCTTTACTTTCTCTTGGGAAGTAGTCAATATACAAAATGGCAATTACCTCATCGCCTCGTTTAACTTCAAATACTTCATTATCTTCATGATATTTAGGAAGATTTTGGTTAATATGAAACGTAATGCCATACAATTTTTCAGTTATTGCAAAAATACCGTCTCTCACATTTTCTACTGCAAAATATGGGCTGACCTCCTCTTCTTTAATGTCATATTTTTCTTTGCGAAGTTTTTCTGTATAATATCTCCAGTCGCAAGGTTCTAATTTGAAGTTGCCGCCTTCTGCATCAATCATTTTCTGGTATTCTGCGGCTTCCTCTTTTGCTTTTTTGATAGCTGGTTTCCAAACTTGCAGCAACAGATTATTTACTGCTTCGGGAGTTTTCGCCATACAATCATCTAACACAAATGCGGCATGAGAATTAAATCCAAACATTTTGGCACGCTCAATACGTAAGTTTACTGTTTCGTTAATCACATCCAAGTTGCTTAAAGAATCTTCAATACAACGACCGGAGTATGCTTTCCACATCTCCATACGCAACTCTCTATCAGCACAGAATTGCAGTAATGGCTCCCAACTGGGCAGTTGAATAGTGAAAACATATTTTCCTTTAGTACTTTCATCTTTATTTCCCAATTCAAGGGCGGCAGCTATTGCGTTTTCTGGCATACCTTCCAATCGGGCTTTATCTTCCACTACCAATTTATACCCATTAGATGCTTTTAACACATTGTTGCCAAATTTAATAGAAAGCAATGCTAGCCTTTCGTTAATCTCTCTGAATCTAGGTTGTAATTCTTCGGGAATATTGGCTCCTCCACGAACAAAATTTTTGTATTGTTCTTCTAATAACCTCATTTCCACAGGGTCTAAGCCTAACTCATCTTTTTGAGCGTAAATCTTCTTAATACGTTCAAAAAGTGTTTTATTTAGATTAATGTTGTCGGAATGGGCAGCAAGTTTCGGAGCTATCTCTTCAGCAATTTTTTCCATTTCGGGACTGTTGCAAGCGCCTTCCAAATTAAAGAATACCGTTGAAACTTTGTAAAGCAATTCGCCGCTGTATTCAAACGCTTCGCAGGTGTTTTTAAAAGTAGGTTCTTCAGAATTTTTACAAATTTCATCAATCTCCACACTTTGTTGTTTCATACCTTCCTCAAATGCAGGAAGATAATGTTCATATTTAATTTGTTCAAAAGGCGGAATCCCATAAGGGGTAGTCCACGTTTGAAAGAAAGGATTTGGGGATTCTTTTTTACAGCATCCCACCAACATTGCAGCAGCAATAGTCATAATAAATAAGGTTTTTTTCATAAAAATATTGATTTAAGTTACGAGTTACGAGTTACGAGTTACGAGTTACGAGTTACGAGTTACGAGGTTTTGGGTTTCGGAGTTTGAGAGATTTGATTAATGAGGTTATCATTTTTATTATTTGATTCAATTGATTTAAACACTCTGCTGCTTTTTCATTATCTATAAAATTTAATTCAACTGATATAATAATTTGGGTTTCCAATTCAGAAGATGAGCCTAAGGCAATATAAAGAAAATGAATCAATTCATTTTCCGAATTTCGTCCACAACCTTCTGCAATATTTGATGGTATTGAAATTGCGCATCTTCGCATCTGCGAAACTATACTAAACTGTTCGGCTTTAGGGAACGAATTAGTAATCAGGTAAATATTTTTTACCAATTCAATTCCTTTTTTCCATACTGTTAGGTCTTTGTGAGTAGTCATTTTTTAAGTTACGAGTTACGAGTTACGAGTTACAGTTTGTAGTAATATTCTTTAATTTTTTTTGCCATCAATTTTCTGCGTTCCAACAAAAAGTCATCGTAATTACCAACATTCATTAACACGATATCTTTAGGAAGACAATTTTCTTTTAAATTTTCTTTTAAATTTTCTATTTCTGTAATATTACCATATTTCAACACTTTTGTTTCACATTGTTCAAATAATATTTTAAAATATTCGCAAGGTGCTTTTTCCCCAATTGAAATATTTGTTGCAGTGTCAAGATATGTGTAATTTGCAATCTGGTTGTATTTTGATTTGTCGGAAATACCGTTATTTTGTAAATATTTTTTTGGAAAGATATGATGAATATCGCCGATAGTGGTTATTAAATCTCGAACTTTTGTACCATTCATCATCAGCGAATTATCACTTCCATGTACTTGTGAAGCTAAATACACATTAAAGTAAGGACTGTTTATAGCTGAAGTTTCTAAATCTTGTACTAGTCCAATTTCCCAAAAAGTATCCGACAGATTGGCTTCTTCCATTTCTCGCAAGTATGCTAAAAAACCTTTCTCTGCAATTCTTCTAATATCTAAATCCATCACGGTTTCGGGCGAAGTTATGTATCTACTCGTAAGCGTAGAAAAAACATACCATTTTGACACATAGTGTTTTATCTGTGTTTTATCTATCTCGCTGCTATTATTCAGAATGAGATACAGAGTATAGGCAAAATCTAATGTCATTTGAGAATTAATCAACTTATTAGATATAAAGCCTGCAGACTTAAGCGCAAGAACAAAATTAGAAAATGAAAACTCATTCATAAAGTCCAACACTCCTTCGATCAATTTCGCAAACGAAATTTCTGCGATTTCTTCTTTGTAATCACGAGTTTCAAAATCTCTTCCTCCCAATAGACTTACCAAATCTTTCATTTTTCCACGTCCGAATTTGTACATAAAAGCCACTCGTAAAATATCGCCGTACCCTGGGTCAAAAATATCTTCTTTGTCATCTTTCAACCATCTTAATTTTGTAGCAAATTGAGAGTCAGTGAACTCTTTATCTTTTATCATTTCAGAATACCAGTCGGGCTGTACTGCTAAATGAGAAAAATAATCAATTGCCTTTCGCAAAATATTTCCTCCATATTTGGTGTTGGCGGCTATTTTCGACATTGCAAAATCCGACTGATTCAATTTTGCACCTTGACTGTTAATACGGATAAAGATCTCTGTTACTTCGTCAATTGTTAGTTCTCTATCTAATGTAATTACACCAATTTGTCTATTTTTAATTCCAATTAAATTGTCTAAAATGTCATGTAAGTTATCTGAGTCCATTTCGGGATTAGATGTGCAATAAGAAGATACAAAACTTCCTCTTTTAAACTCAAGACTAAAAATCTCAGCAATATCCGTTATCCATCTTTTATCTTTTAGAATAGCATTATCTTGTACTTTAAAAACTTCATCTTCATCATTAGCTAATGGATTAAACGAGATTTTAATTCTTTTCTTTTCAAAGTCCGAAGTTATAACTTCCATTCCAATAATCGCTGTCATCATTGCTGTAACTCGTTGCTGCCCATCAATCATTATCTTTTTCCCTTCGGATAAAGTACCGTCTTTCAGCTTCATATTTGGACTTTGAGAAATTATTAAATAACCCGTAGGATAGCCTGAATATAAAGAATCAATTAAATCTCTTACTTGTTTTGGTTTCCAAACAAATGGTCGTTGAATTTCAGGAATTGCAATTTCGCCCGACTTAATAAAATTCAGAATTTGCTCGATTGGAATGTTTGAAGCATTATATTTTTCAGCCATATTTTTACTACTTGTCAATAATTTTCTTTATCATAATTTTGTAACTCGTAACTTGTAACCCGTAACTTGTAACTTGTAACTTGTAACTTGTAACTCGTAACTCGTTACTCCATCTCACTCCGCCCTCATCTGCGGGAAGAACAGCACATCTTGAATGGAGTTAGAGTTTGTCATAATCATGGAGAGTCTGTCAATTCCAATTCCTAAGCCTGAGGTGGGGGGCATTCCGTATTCTAAGGCACGCAGGAAATCTTCGTCCAACACCATAGATTCTTCATCGCCGCGTTTGCCAAGTTCTAACTGATCTTCAAAGCGTTTGCGCTGGTCAATCGGGTCGTTCAACTCAGAATAGGCGTTGCAGATCTCTTTGCCGTTGCACACAGCTTCAAAACGCTCGGTAAGATTTGGTTTTGTGCGGTGTTTTTTGGTAAGCGGCGAAGTTTCAATAGGATAATCGTAAATGAAAGTCGGCTGTATCAAATGTTCTTCGCAGGTTTCGCCAAAAATTTCGTCAATCAGTTTGCCGCGCCCCATCGTGTTATCCACGTGTATTCCACATTTTTTAGCAAAAGTAGCCATCTCTTTTTCATCCATATTGGAAATATCAACGCCGGCAAAATGCTCTATAGCACCATACATGGTGTAACGTTTCCAAGGGCGTTTAAAATCAATAAGGTTCTCTCCAACTTGTACTTGTGTAGTACCGTGCAATGCCAGCGCCACCTGTTCTACCATCTCTTCCACCAAATTCATCATCCACTCGTAATCCTTGTACGCCACATAGAGTTCCATTTGCGTAAATTCCGGATTGTGAAAACGCGACATCCCTTCGTTGCGAAAATCTTTAGAAAACTCATACACCCCATCGAAACCGCCTACTATCAAACGTTTCAGGTACAATTCATTAGCAATACGCAAATAGAGCGTCATATCCAATTTATTGTGATGGGTTTTGAAAGGTCGGGCAGCTGCACCACCGTACAACGGTTGTAAAATGGGGGTCTCCACTTCTAAATATCCTTTCTCATTCAAGAAATTACGCATCGTATTCACCAACTTTGTCCGTTTGATAAACGTATCTTTAATGTGTGGATTAACAATCAAATCTAAGTAACGTTGGCGATAGCGCAGTTCAGGGTCTTGAAAGGCATCATACACTTCACCCTCTTTTTCTTTCACAATGGGCAAAGGTTTCAGCGACTTGCAAAGAATGGTAAACTCTTTCACGTGAATACAAGTGGCGCCGGTTTGGGTAGTAAACACAAATCCCTTTACGCCAATAATATCTCCAATATCTAATTTTTTGAATACACTATTATAAAGAGTTTTGTCTTCGTCGGGGCAAAGTTCGTCTCGTTTGGCATAGATCTGGATTTTGCCTGCTGAATCTTGCAACACAAAAAAAGCCACTGCACCCATTATGCGTTGGCTCATAATTCTACCTGCAAAACTTATATCTTGAAATAAACTGTTGTCTTGAGGAAATTTCTCCAAAATCTCTTGCGATGTAACATTCACATCGTAGAGCGCCGCAGGGTAGCAATCAATACCCAAATTATTAAAATCCTGTAATTTCTGCCTTCTGATAAGTTCTTGTTCTGATAAATTCATAGTTGAATTTTTGAAAGTGTAAAAATATATTTTTTTGTGATAACAATTTTTCTCTGTCCTAAACCATACAATTGTCTTCTGTATACTAATTTATTTATCCAAAAAGAAAAAATTCTTAGAGATTGTATGCATCTTTTCAATTATTTTGAAAATCATTTCTGCATTTTCATTAGCCACTTCAGTCCTTTATGGCTATAGGGTGGATATCGCATCGGTACGTCAATCAATGTTGATTTTTTGAGTATGCTTTTATAATGAGAAAAAGCATCAAACCCTGCTTTGCCGTGATAAGTTCCCATTCCGCTTTCTCCCACTCCCCCAAAAGGCAATTTAGAAACCGAAAGGTGCATTATAGTATCATTTATACAACCTCCTCCAAATGATAGGTTTCGCAAGAAAAACCTTTCATTATTTTTATCTGAAGTAAATAAATAAGCTGCAAGTGGTTTTGGAAGAGAAGTCAGCATTTTTATTAGATCTTCAAAATTTGAAAAAGATAATATTGGAAGAATCGGACCAAAAATTTCTTCTTGCATTATCGGGGTATCCCAACTAACAACATCAAGCAGTGTGGGTTCTATTTGTAATGTAATCGGATTTGAATCACCGCCCATCACTATTTTTTCATCCCGTATTAATTTCATCAAACGATTAAAATGTTGTATGTTGATTATTTTCGGAAAATCTTGATTATCTAATGGTTTTTCGCCATACATATCCTGAATGGCAATTTTCATCTCTTCAATCAGCATTTTTTTAACCGATTCATGCACTAAGAGAAAATCAGGTGCAACGCAAGTCTGCCCCGCATTTACAAGTTTTCCCCAAACGATTCGTTTTGCGGCAAGTTTAATACTTGCAGTTTCATCCACAATGCACGGGCTTTTCCCTCCCAATTCCAAAACAACAGGTGTAAGATGCTTTGCCGCAGCCTGCATAACAATTTTCCCTACGGTTGTGCTTCCTGTGAAGAAAATCAGATCGTAGTATTCATTGAGTAATGCTTGGCTTTCAGATACTCCACCTTCTACAACAGCAATATGCTCATCATCAAATAGTTCTTTGCACATTTTTCCAATTAACGCCGATGTAGCCGGTGAATACTCTGAAGGTTTTACCACAGCACAGTTTCCTGCTGCAACAGCGGCAACTATTGGCGCTACGCACAGCTGAAACGGATAATTCCAGGGAGACATAATCAATGCAACTCCGTATGGTTCAGGATAAATCTTTGCTGATGATGGAAAATTTATCAGATTTGAGGCCACACATTTTGGATTGCTCCAACGTCTAACTTTTTTCAACATGAGTTTCAATTCTGTAAGCACAATTGCTATTTCAGTAGCGTATGCTTCAAAAGGCGGTTTGTTCAAATCTTGTTTCAAAGCTGCAAAGATATCCTCATAATGTCCTTGAATCCAATGTTCTAATTTTCGCAAAGATGCAATGCGAAATGAGATATCCTTTGTATGATTCGTTGCAAAGAACTGGCGCTGTTTTTTTAAAATTTCAGAGATGGGTGGCATGTTTTATGCGCTTTTAGATTCACAATTTTTTGTTGTTAACTAAGCAGATTCTCTTTTGCGCCCGGAACATGCTGAAGCACAAAACCCACAATTTGGCAAGTTTCTAACTCTTGACATTCGCCGCAAGTATTGAACCCTTTTGTTTTAACACATTTTATTATTTCACACTCGTAGCAATGGGCAATTTTTGCGCCATCGATTCTACACCCCATACAATTGATGGATTCAGTTGTAATGCTCGGAGCATTGTACATTTCGCGCCATTGTTTGGCCGTTTTTTCACGTAGTTTATTGTCATTGTTTACAGTGGCAATGCGGGCATCGCAAAATTCACAGTCGATTCCGCAGCAGGCAATAAGATTCTTCATGTTGATGATTTTTGGTAAATAATTCGATTTTCTACACCTTTTTAGCAAAAAAAATGTTTGCAAAATAACACTTTTTTACAGCAACATTTCACTATAATCAATATTTCACTATTTTCGCCCCCTGTTTAAAAATTAAGATTCAAAGATGCATAACTCAAAATGGATCATTTTTAAGACTTTAGCACTTTCGTTTTAATCTTTAAACAACACACACATTGGGGTCGTTTGGTTTTGACAGCATGTATGTGGATTTGTAAGCATGTCGGAGGTTGTGAGACGGTTCCGTTAAAAACTAACTCTCTTAGCCAATAAAAGGCAACTCTTATGCAATCGCTGCTTAACCGCTGCGGTTCCCGAAGCATAAACCAGGTTTATTGCCTCGGGTGTTTCCCCGGAAGCCCTGCTTTTCGGCGTCCGGTACGAAGCATCGTAAATGAAAAGATAGCCGATGCACGCTTCATTGCAAAGGCGAAATTTTAGAAGATACGCAAGGGCGCAGCCTGCCGAGTACTTTTCCCTTGCCGACAAATAAACTCAGGCTAAGCATGTAGAAAGCATCTTTGCAACACGTTTGGACGCGGGTTCGAATCCCGCCGGCTCCACTAAAAAAACAACTGCTTAAAGCAGTAGTTTTTTTTTATAAAATAATTTGTTACTCAACAGAATAATGCTTAGATCATTTATTATCCTATTAATAATTCTTTTTAAAAGTTTTACGTTCTCTGTTACCCATGCGGAGCCCCAACAAAACGAACTTCAAGCAGATAGCGGTAAAAAAAATATTACTATTCAAGTTGAGAAGCCAAAGTTGCCGTTGGCCAAACTATCTACAACCGAAATCAATAATCTGTTTCAAGAAGCTAATCAGAAATTTAAATCCAATGCGCTAATAGAAGAGTTGGAACAACTATGTGAAAATTTGAATGGCAGTGTACTTTTGGCTTTCGGGAAACAGGTGTTTTTCAAAAAAGATGTTGGTTATAAACGTTTGGCAAAAAAAACATTAGACAATGCTATTGATTCCGAAACCGTTTTCGAATTGGCTTCCATTTCTAAACAATTTACCGCCGTCGCGATTCTGAAACTGAATGAAGAAAACAGATTGAGTTTGAAAGATAATGTTTCTAAATATATCCCCGGTTTTCCTTATCAAAATATTACTATAAAACACTTGCTGACACACACTTCCGGTTTACCTGAATATATGGATTTTCCGGAAAAAAATTTCAATCAGAAAGAGCCATTAACCAATGCACAATTAGAGAGTTATTTAGAAAGAGTAAAGCCAAAGATTTTATTTCAACCCGGCGCTAAATACAAATATATCAATACTAATTATGCAATATTGGCGCTCATTGTAGAAAAAATTACCAAAACCGCTTTTGAACTCTATATCAGAAAAGAGTTTTTTACTCCTGCCGGAATGAATTTTACCTGTTTCACTACGGAACTTAAAAACAAAACCAATTTTACCAAAGGACATTTAGCGGATGAAAGCGAACGCCCTTTCCATTTTCAAAATGGAGTTATTGGTGATAAAGGCGTCTATTCTAATGTGGAGGATCTCTATCGTTGGATGCAAGCATATTTAATAGATTATAAAATACTTCCAAAAAATGTAGTGGAACAGGCTGCTCAGCCTCAGAATAAAATACTAAAAGGTGAACCGTCGGAATATTATGGTTATGGACTGCGTATTGAAGATGGCGCTAACGGCTATTTAATCTATCACGGAGGTTTGTGGCGCGGGTTTCAAAACAACATGGTTTTTAGACCCGCCGACCAGTATATTTTCATTGTACTGAGCAATTTCAGAAACAGAGCCATGATCGGCGTTAACACAAAACTATTGTGTATTATTGATGGGGTATAACTTTAGAAAATTCTGTTTTATCAGAAATGATAATCCAGCCCAATTCCAATAGTATGGCTTGTTCGAGTATATACTTCTTTTCCCGGATAAGCCGGCTTATTGTTTGTAAATTTGTCGTAATTGGTGTACAAATACGCTAAATTAAGCGTTAAGTTTTTGATAATAGTGTAAGCGCCGCCTATGCCAATAGAAAAAGAATTACAGTAGAAACTCATATCAGATTGAAACTCTTCAGTAAGCCCGAGGCGTGTAATTTGTGCCCCTGTACTAACTAAAAATTTATCATTGATAACATATTCTAATCCCAGCATTACTTCATGAGAATTTTTTTTGAGTTTTTGTTTATCGTTAAGCATTTTGGCTTTTTTGTCAAGAAACAAATGATAGCCCAGGCTTACAATCAATTTTTCTTTAAGGAATTTGTATGAAGCTCCTACCCCAAACAAAGCGGGAATATCGCTGCGGGTTTTAACTCCATCATTAAAATCTGCAATGCCTGTTGTGTTTTCTTTAGTTTTATTTTTGAGAGTAATCTTAGTATTAAACTCATATTTTACGCCGATGTTCAAGTTTTTGTAGTTGAAGTCAACACCAAGAATAGGAGTAACTCCCCATCCTGCCTGTTTGTTTTTAAGCGCTAAATTTTTTTGAGAAGCGCCGGCTTCAAAATTCGAAATCCCATAAGCAGCTCCTTTTAACGCCTCAGCCTGCTCTATTTCACCCAATGATTCTAAATATGCAGCAGCATTCGTAAAGTGTGTGGCTAATGCATTTGCATTTGATATTTTTGCATTTATATTTCGCAGATACCCATCGTATCCATTACGAACAACTGCAAAACGAGCTCCTGCAAAAAACGAAATCATATTAATAACTTTGTAATTTACTCCAATTTGTGTGCCGTAATTAATAGATGATCCTTTCAATCTCATATCAAGTGAATAGCCAAGGAGAGTTGCGGGATCTCCAGTATATCCTGATTTAGCTGCAGCGTCATTCAATTGAGTAAGAGGAGTCATTAAATTGCCTACTAATCCTGCTTCAAACGAAGGTAATCCTTTTTTAAAATCGAGTGTTCCGCCACCGCCCACAATGGCAAAACTTGCGCTAAACACCCAATTTTTCCATTTGTATGCAGCTTGAATACTTGGAATAAAAAAAGACTGGGCTGTGCCTTTGTATTTTTTAGTGTCGCTTCCGCCATTGAGAGCAAAGGGCGCAAAGGTTGAAGTGACTGTCCGAGTTTGAAATGCCATTTGGTTGTTCACAGAAATATAAAAACCATCCTCTTTCATAAATGATAAACCTGCTGGGTTACTGAAAATTGCATCAATTTCGGTAGAAGCGCCGCGCGCAGGATTACGCAAAAAACGTGTGCTTTGGTTTGTGTTTGTCAAAATACCACCGGCAAAAACAGAAATAGAAAATGTGATCGCCGCAATAAGAATAAATACTTTTTTCATAAAATTACTTTTTAAGTTCATAAAATTTTTATGCGGCAAAAATATATTTTATTTAATAAGAATGTTAACAAATGTTAATTTTAAGCAGAAATTCCTAATTATCATGAATATTCTTTGGGGTTTCCAACCAGTGGGCATACTCTTTTCCTAAACTTTTAACAGCTTTTTCCCAAACTTTTGTTGTAGGTGTTTTTAAAACGAGTTCCTCATTGCCCTCTGCCACTACCCACATTTTTCTTTTGATTTCATCTTCCAATTGTCCGGGCGACCAACCCGAATACCCGATAAAAAATTTGAAATCCATTTTAGGAATTACATTATGTTCAAAAATGGATAACAAAATTTCATCATAGCCGGTGAAAACATGAGGCAAAATCTCTTCCGACTGTTTACAATTTTCAAAATTATGCAAGGCAAAAGCGCTATTGTGCATTACGGGTCCTCCCGCAAACACGGGCATATCAATCATTACACCGGTAACTGCTTGCCGAACAGTGCAGTTTAATTCTTGATTCAAGATTAATCCCACACAATTTTCTTCATCTTTTTCAATGATTAATACCACGCTTCGATTAAAAAAAAGGTCATTATAATAGGGAACAGAAATTAGAACTCTCCCCATAGTGGGTTTCAAAAGCGTGGGTTGAACATGGAGCAGTGACCTCATATATGAACTGAACTACGAATATCAAAAATCAATAACGATGAAAAATATAAAATCTTATATGAAACTAAAAGTGTTATTTTGCCCTCGAAATTTTGAATTTTGAATTTTGAATTAACCTCTAACCTCTAATCAATGTTTCTAACCACCATTGAAATTTTCGGCGCTACCATTGGTTTGGTATATCTATTTTTAGAGTACCGTGCTTCGTGGTGGCTTTGGATTGCGGGAATGGTCATGTCGCTGTTTTACATTTATATAAATTCGAAAATAAACTGCTACGCTTGGGCATTAACCTATCTTTACTATTTGGGCGCCAACATTTATGGTATTATTGTTTGGACTAAAAACAGTAGTAATGATTCTTTTTCAGGGATCTGTAGTCTTCCTAAAAAATATTATCCAAAACTGATCATTATTTTGCTATTATTAACCATAATAATCTTCTTCGTCATTAAGAAGTATACCGATCCACAAATCCCTCCCTTGAGTGAAGCATTCTCAACGGCATTGAATGTAGTTGGCATGTGGCTTTTGGCAAAAAAATACTTGCAACATTGGTATGTTTGGATGGTAGTTAATGCCATTTACGTGATAGCCTATGTATGGTTGGGACTCTATTTCTCAGCATTTCTTTTTGCTATTTATTTTGTGGTCTCCGTGCTGGGATTGGTACGTTGGCGCAAACTTGCCGGAAAGTAGATCATACCCGTAATATTTACATTCCAAAGGTCCGTTAAACATATTTTGTTTAAAACATGTTTTTAAACCTATGTTTTTTAACGCATTAATATCTGAACTTATCAAAAACGCCTTGCATTGCGGAAAGTTTTGCTTTAAAGCATCTCCAATCTCTTTATAAAAAATATTATTGTCTTCCATTTCAAGTCGTTCGCCGTATGGTGGGTTAAATATCAGCATGGATGGAGTACGTTTGGGTTTCACAGTGCGCATATCTCTTTTATTCAGCAGGATAAAATCCTCCAATCGCGCTTTTTCCACATTTGCTTTTGCCATTCCCAAAAATCTGGGGTTTATATCATATCCATACAGGTCTATTGGTATATCATCTTGAATAGCATGCTCGTTGATCATATTTTTCCATGTAAATCTATCGAAATTGAGCCAGTTAAAAAAGCCAAATTTATCGCGGTAGTAACCTGCGGGGATATTCAGCGCCTGCATCGCAGCTTCAATAAGGATAGTTGCGCCTCCGCACATTGGGTCTATGAAATCGCACTTGCCATTCCAACCACTCAGCGCCACCATTGCGGCAGCAGTAATTTCGTTGATAGAAGCCGGATGGTTCGAAACCTTATACCCTCTTTTATGAAGCGAGTCCCCGGAACTGTCTAAATAAAGAATCGCATTGTTTTTATGAATATGAACATGAAATTGAACTTCCGGATTCTCTTTATCCACATCAGGACGTTGTTCGTATATATCTCTAAATCTATCACATATCGCATCTTTTGTAAGTAGCGCCGCAAAAAGTGGTGTTTTGAAAATCGTCTCAGAGGCAGTACAACTTACAGCAAAGGTGCCTGATCGTGACAAATATTTTTCGGCAGAAAAAGCATTGATCTCCTTGTAAAAATCATCGTTTGAATTAAAGTTAAAATATTTAACTTGCCAAAGCACGCGAGAGGCAAATCTTGAACAGTAATTTATTTTGTATAACAAACTGAGATCACCTTCAAACTGCACTGAACGGCTCATTGCCTGAACATTTCTTGCGCCTAATTGTAACAACTCATTTTGTAATAAAGGTTCAAATTTTGCAAATGTTTTCGCTAAAAAGATTTCATGTTTCATCCGGATCAAATTATATAATTTCAGGATTTAATTTTGCTTGATAATTGGTGCAAAAATACACTTTTTGGAGGATAGAGGTATGGCAAAAGTATTAAAAATATTATTTAATAAAAACAATCAACACATACAATAAATAACACAAAAATTACGATTATTTAAGTAAAAATAAATATTCATTATTAATTATACTAAAACTAAGAAAAGATGAAAAATAGAAAAATTAAAATTATGCTTGTTGAAGACAGTCAAAATCTTCGTGCCGTATTAAAAGATTATTTTGAAATGATGAATTATGATGTTGTTGATTTTGGAGATGGTGAATCCGCAATCAAAGGCTATCACCAAGGGATTTGTGATATTTGCTTGTTAGACATTGGGTTACCAAAAAAAGACGGTTACGCGGTTATCAATGAAATTCATAATATTCATCCTGAATTGCCTGTTATTTTTGTAACTGCAAGAGACAGTAAAGAAGACCGAATTAAAGGTTTTAAAGCCGGTTGCGATGATTATGTTACTAAACCTTTTAGTACTGAGGAATTATTACTTCGCATTGAAGCAATTTTGAGTAGATGTGGTGGTAACGAAAAGAAAAAAAACTTACAAAATGAAATCATTTTTACTTTTGGGGATTTCGTTTTTAATTATAGCGAAATGCAGTTGATCCAAGGAGGCAATATTCGTATGTTAACGAGAAAAGAGGCACAATTACTGAAACTATTATATGAACACAAGAATAAATTAGTTCCAAGAGAGATATTGATGAAAGAGATATGGGGGGAATCTAAAGCTGCCTTAGGTAGAAGTTTGGATGTTTTTCTTTCAAAACTTAGAATATACCTTAAACTGGATAGTGAATATATATCTGATAATCTAAACGAAGAAGGGAAGAGGAAAAACAAGTTCAAACCGGGCTACGAACCCAAAGTTGAGATTATCAATGTACATGGGACAGGATATTTGCTAAAAATTAGAGAATAGTTTTTCTTACTTCATTTTTTCCTGATAGCTTATTAATGCACCTGCATTGATCACTACTGCCATTCCAGAAAGCACACTGATGTGCATCTTAATCTCTTCTATTCCACTTCCTTTAAGCACAATGAGTTTAATCACTTCCATGTAGTAAGACATGGGATTAAGGTAGTTGACATATATTGCCCATTTAGGCATCCCTTCGGTGGGGGTAAATAATCCGCTTAACAATACAAAAACAATAAACAAGAAAAATACGATAAACATTGCCTGAAGTTGATTAGACGACATTACGGAAATAAAGAATCCTAATCCCAACATTACTAACAAATAGATTGAAGTTACAGATACAAGCACAGGCAAACTTCCTTGTACAGTAATTCCAAAAACTATTTTC
The DNA here is from genome assembly GCA_031286285.1 of Bacteroidales bacterium. Lineage (GTDB taxonomy): Bacteria > Bacteroidota > Bacteroidia > Bacteroidales > WCHB1-69 > WRNX01. The sequence goes on from JAITUN010000117.1 coordinate 53,022, forward strand.
ATTAGAAATAAACCCAACAAAAACTCTGCCATCCCAAGAATCCAAAAAGGGATCATTTTTCCAACTAAAAACTGCCATTTTGGAATGGGAGAAACGTTAATTTGCTCTATAGTTCCAATCTCTTTTTCGCGAACTATATTCAATGCGGTAACATATGCCCCAATAAGTGTAACTAAAATCACTAAAATCCCGGGAACAATCAAATTTTTATAATTCATCTGTTCATTATACCAATAAATATTGGTAGGCAATAACTTTGACGAAACGTTACCAATATTTCCTGACTCAACCACTTTATCTTCGTAAAATTCTCCTAAAACAGTTTGTACATATCCAACCCCAATACCCGCTTTAACACTATTAATGGCATTAGCAGTTATGGAAATCACTGCAGGATCAAAGGTCATGATATTCTTTTCAAAATTGGAGGGAAATTCTATTAAAATATCTATTTTATCTCTTAACATCATCTCTTCTGCTTCTCTTTTTGTTTCCAATAGACCATAATTAACAAAATATTTTGAATAGGCAAATTTATGCTGCATATCTTTTGTAATAGTTGATCTATCGTTATCAATAAAAGCGATATTTAGTGTTTTTATTTCGTAGTCGGCAGTAAAAGGGAAAAGCAAGAATTGCACCAAAGGAGCAACAATCAAGATTTGCATCAGCAAACTATTTCTGAATACTTGAAGAAATTCTTTTTTGATGAGGATAAAAATAGTGCGCACTGGAATAGTGGTTAAGGGTTAGTGGGACAAAAATATTTTTTTTTTAGATTTATAGTGAAAAATAAAAAACCAATCAATTCTTCGTTTTATTTACTTCGTTTACTAATCTTTAATGCCAATTTTTTAAGTATTCTTTTCTGGTTGGATCCAAGTGATATCTCATCAATGTTTTTATAAGCATTCTCTAAATATTCATCAATTTTTTTCTCTGTTTCCTCTTTGCAACGCAAGTCATTAAAAATTGTTTTTACGGCATTAAATTTTTCATTTTTCGGATAGTGGTTTGAAGAAAAAAAGTGTTGCAGTTGTTTTAATTGCGTTTCATTTGCATTTCGTAACGCAATTAAATAGAGGTATGTTTTCTTATTTTCCTGAATATCACCTCCAATCTCTTTTCCAAACGTTTCAGTATCGGCATACACATCCAAGAGGTCATCCACTAATTGGAATGCCAATCCGAGGTTAATTCCAAATTGATAGATAGTATTTTGGTCATTTTCAGAAGCATTTGCCAAAATAGCGCCGGTTTTCAAACAACCGGCAAGCATCACGGCGGTTTTCAGGCGAATCATATTCAGATATTCATCTAAGGTAACCTCTTCTTGCGTTTCAAAATCCAAGTCGTATTGTTGTCCTTCACAAATTTCGATTGAAGTTTGGATAAACAGTTCCGACATTTTAATAAGGATTTCCGGGTTGCAGGGTGTTTTCAGCAACTGTTTCATAGCCATAGAAGCCAGCACATCTCCGGATAGGATGGCGATATTGCTGTTCCATTTTTTATATATGGTCTCTTTTCCGCGCCGAATCGGGGCATTGTCCATAATATCATCATGAATCAGAGTAAAGTTGTGCAACATTTCGTAAGCGGTGGCAGGATAGAACGCCTCTTCGGCTTTTGCACCGAAGAGTTCTGCTGCCAATATAACCAACTGCGGACGAATCCGCTTGCCTCCCTGCGACATGATGTAGTTAACCGGAGCGTAGAGATTGTAAGGCTCGGTGTTTTGGGCTATGTTGTTGAAGAATATGTCCATTGGATTTGCGATTTACTCCCCTACTCTTTCTCAGGGTACAAATTTACCCTCACATACTGCTCAGCATCGAAGTATTTCTGCAAGAAATCGGCAATATCTTTTGAAGTGAGGTTATTTATCCTCTCTTCAAATTTTGGAATTGTTTTAATATCATCGTTTTGAAACCAATAACTTGTAAGTGATTGCTGCCAAAATTCATTAGTTTTAAGACTTGTCTCCTGCCTTTTGATCAGTTGTTGTTTCACCTTTATCATAGTCTCTTCCGAGGGTCCGTTTTCTTTCATATCATTTAAGATTTTAAAAACTGCATTTGAAAGATTGTCGGTATTATCCGGAGCGCACCCAAAAAACACCATCATAAAATATTCCGGTTTCGGTAATTGATCTAAAAAGAGTACAAGAACAGGAGAATAAACCCCGCTCATTTTTTCACGAATTTCAGCTATCAATTCTATATCCAAAGCCTCTTTCAAAACGCTCAAAATAGTTTTATTCTCAATGGTCCATGGAAAACCTTGTTTATATACTATTCCCACAAAACTTTGTTCTTCGGTACCTACATAAATATCTTCAATCTTTTGTTCTTTGGGAAATTCTTTAACTACGTGAGGGTTAATATCATCTTTTTCTTCAGAAGTTTTTAATGAACCCAAATAGAGTTCAAGATAATCTCTCATCACTTTTTCATCGAAATTGCCTACAAACACGAAGATAAAATCGGCAGGATTGGCAAAACGCTCTTTGTAAATATCAAAGGCTCTTTCATAATCAGCTGAATTAATAAAGTCTTCAGAATATGTTATTTGTATAAAAGGTAATGTAGAATAATAATCGTTTTGTGTAACAAATTTAATAATATTTCTCAACGCTCTATACATGGGTACCCCTTCAACCATTTTCAGTTGCTCTTTTACTCCTTTCGTAACTAATTCATAGACTGTTGTATCATATCTTGGGGAATTATAAAAAGCATGAAGATACTGGAAAAAAAGTTCAAAATCTTTTGGAGTTGATTTTCCTGTTATCTCTTCTTTAAAAGTAGAGATATCTGGGGTAAGTTCTAATTCTTTTCCTTTCATTTTCTTTTGTAAAGAACTCATATCAATTTCACTAATGCCGGCTCTATGCACAAAATTAGGAGCAAATAGTGCTGAGGCAAGGTCAACATCGCAATACAGACTTGCGCCTCCTTTACTAATGGCTTTGAACATAATTTCATCGTTTTTATAATCTGTTTTTTTAAGCCACACTTTAATGTTGTTACTAAGGATAATTTCTGTTACATCTACTTCTTCAATTCTATTTTCAGAAATGATTGTTCCCGGTTGCAATGATTCTTTTTCTACTATTTCTTGTTCTTTATAAGTATCAACGTAGGGTTCTACATTTTCTAAGGATGAATCTTTTATTATTGTAAGAATTTCATTTTCAGAAGGTACTGCAACCCCCTCTTTTTCGGGTGCCATAATCACAATACAGAAATTATCTTTTGTAATCCATTTTTCAGCCAAAGCATTTACTTCTTCCAAAGTGATCTCTTCCAAATATTTTTTGGCATAATTTAACACACGCTTTGCACCGGGAATTGGGTCTTGGCGTAAGAAATGGTGTAAATAATCTGATGCAAAACTGTTGGATTCTGTTTTGTCAATCTCATTGGCAGCTATCTCATACTTATTGAGAAGTTCCTCTTTCGCGCGTTTGAGTTCCGATTCTAAGAATCCGTGTTTTAACACCCGATAATCTTCTTGCATAATGACTTTGATAGAGGCATCAATTTGGTTTTCTTTAGCCACTATTTGAGCAGAAAATGCATCCACATTACCTATAAATGAATTATATCCCACGTTAGCGCCAACAAACGGAGTATTCGGATTTTGAAGCATCTCCGACAAACGACCATCATACATCAAGTTAAACAACTGATGAGTCATCTTTGTTTTGTAATCTCCCACGTTTTTCATTACAAAGTGTGGAAATTTGCGCAACATAAAAGCAACATTTCCACCTGCTTCTTTATCTAAACATACAACCACCATGGGGTCTTTGTTGGGAGCAATGGGATAGATTAGTTTTTCCCGAGGATTTTTCTTCGGTTTAATTTTGCCGAATTTATCAATAATCATTTTTTCAATTTCGGCAGCATTCACATTCCCAACAACAACGATGGCTTGTAAATCAGGGCGATACCAATCGTAATAGAAATCTTTTAATACTTGTGGTTTAAAGTTCTCTAACACTTCAAGCGTTCCAATCGGCATTCTTTCTGCATACCTTGAGCCGTTGAAAACCACAGGAAACCATTTTTCACGCATTCTATCCTGAGCGCCTAATCTTAAGCGATACTCTTCAATGATGATTCCACGCTCTTCTTCTATCTCTTTATTATCCAACAAATAATCGTTTGCCCATCCTTTCAGAATATTCATAGCCATTTCAATATTTTTCGGATTATCGGTAGGCATTGTAATAGTATAAACTGTTTCATCAAAAGAGGTATATGCGTTAATATCTCTGCCAAAAGTAACTCCAATTTTTGCCAACTCGTCGGTAAGTTTATTTCCCGGGTATCCTTTAATACCGTTGAAACCCATGTGTTCTGTAAAATGCGCCAGCCCAACCTGGTTTTCATTTTCTTGCATAGAGCCGGCATTTACCAACAGCCAAAACTCGGCACGGTTCTCCGGTTTCTTGTTTTCACGAATGTAATAGGTCATTCCATTCGATAGTTTTCCAATTTTCACATTCGGATCATTGTTAATAGGATCGGTCAATTTTTGACCCATAAGGTTGCAAAGGCTAAGCAGTGCAACAAAGATTAAGAGGGTGATTTTTTTCATTGTTTATTGGTTTAAGAATTTATAAATTTAAAGATTTAATAATTAAAACATTATAGTGGAATAAAAATGGGGACAAAGATAAAATATTTTTTTTCTTATAATTAGAGAATTGAATATTGATTATTTATTTTCTAACTAATTGAATCAGCACGTTTGCGGGCAAGAGCTTCTTTGGTGCGCTGTGAGATAAGGTTGCGTTCAATCTCGGCAGAGAGCCCAAAAGCAAAGGCAAGGACTTTTGAATTGATGTCGCTGCCTAGACG
>JAITUN010000155.1 GCA_031286285.1 Bacteroidales bacterium
TCTTACTTCTTTTGCATTTCTCCTTAATTCTTCGCTTTGTTCCTGTTTCGATGTTTGCGAAAACAAAACTTGCGGTGCGACTAATAATAATAGTAGCGGTAATAAAAATTTCTTCATGATTTAATTAATTTTTTATGATTTTTTTTGTTATTGTTCCTTCTTCGGTTGTTATCCGCATAAAATAGATGCCGGCGGGGAGGTGGAAAATGTCAATGGTGAACGTCGTGGGTTGTTGTCGTAGAGACGCACGGCCGTGCGTCTCTACAATGAATACCAATTTTCCCATCATATCAAATATCTCAATACTCTGTAGAGACGGATAATTATCCGTCTCTACCGTTAATTGCCCATCCGTCGGATTCGGATAAACCGTGATGTTTTCCGTTGCATCCTGTTCTGTGATGGCTGTTTTGGGTGTTACCGTGATATAATCTTTTTTCAACATTATGTTATCTCCTCCTTCGTTGATGGCTCTAAGACGCACGGAATAGGTACCTGCTTTTTTATAAAGTATAACAGGATGTTCCTTACTGCTTTGCTGGGGCGTTCCGCCTTCAAAAAACCATTGATACGATTCGGGATAATTTATTGACAGGTTGGTAAATGAAACCGATTCACCTTCTTCTATTTCCGTAACATCGGCGACGAAATCGGCTTTGGGAAGCGTGGTTACTATCATATAATCTTGGCGATACAAGGAGTCTATTCCCAATTCGTTGGTTACTACTAATTTAACGCCATAATGCCCCGGTGTTTCATACAATATCTTCGGATTTCGCTCTGTGCTTTCCGGCGGCGTTCCACCTTCAAAGTACCAATGCCATTCGGATGGTTTTTTGATGGACAAATCGGTAAATTGAACGTTCGTTCCTTCTTTTACTTTTGTTTCCGATGCTTTAAAATTAACGGTACTGTTATAAGGTTCTCTGATGACTCCTACGGCATAAAAAGCATCTCCGACGGTTTGTACTGCTTCCGGGAAGTCGTCTCCGTATAATTCATCGGCTGCAATAAGCGCATAACTGAATGCGTCGAAATATTGCGAGTTTGGCGTTAAATATTCGACCAATAATTTAAAGGCAATTTGTTCTGCCTTTTCGATGCCGATTCCTTGAACCTGATAGGCGTCTCCATTATCGTTCACGCCGTTTCCTCCTTCGCTTATCAGGTAAAACCAATAGTTCAGGACGCCGCTGTTGGTATGAACGCCTCCATTATCCTCTCCTCCAAATACCCAATATTGTCCTTTGTATGTATTGGGGCAATGATAGGCTTTTGGATTTGACATGGAACGAATGGGTACACCCATTTTTTCACCCATAATCCAACTTGCAGATTCCGGAACTGCATAAAATTCAGTGGCAGTACCAAAAATGTCGCTGAAGGATTCATTTAAGGCGCCGGGTTCGTAAGCATAAACCAAATTTGAGGTATAGTTGGTTAATCCGTGCGTGATTTCGTGTCCGCAAATATCTATGGTAGTGAGTGGGGAAGCTCCCTGACTTGGATTGCCATCACCATAAGTCATAAAATAACCATTCCAGAAAGCATTGAAATAATTAACATCGTAGTGTACATACGAGATAAGGCTGAAACCCTTTCCGTCTATGCTGTTTCTGTCGTGAATATTTAAGTAATAATCATAAGTGGACATGGTCGCAAAATGGGCATCGGTAGCATATTCATCCAATTGAGGGTTCACATTATTCCAAATATTGTCGTCATCAAAAAAATCGGTTGCCGCATTATAATTAGTGCCTCTATGTAAATCGAATGTTTTGACGCCCTTTCCACGTGTATTGTCATGCAATACATATTGTGTCCCATTGTAATAGGTATTGATTTCTCTTTCGCCGCTATATACGGTATAAGCGGTTCCTATTTCATCGGAAAAGTGGATTAACGGCAAGTCGAAAAGAATTTCACCCGTTTGGGCGTCCACGTAAACCATTTTTCTGTCGTGTGGTTTTTTTGAATAAATATCAAATTTGTAAGCGGTTGTTAATTCATTCGTTTTAATGTCAGGTTGAACGGGAGTAATAACTTTGATGCCTGTCGGATAATAGGTTGCATCATTATCTTGGAGTATTAATTTTAAATTTTGTTCTTCGCTTTCGTCCATCCACATATAAAATTCCGCTCCGATATGGTTCAGCGCCGCCTGTAATGCCTCATTTTCCGATAAAGAAAAAACAGCGTTAAAATCTTGAATATCAACAATATCTCCATTTACAGCCATTACTTTTCCATTTTTTTCATGGATATGCCATGCGGTAAATTCGATGGGATATCCGGCGATGGTTTGTTCGTATCGGTAAAGTGTTTTTCCGTCTTTGCCTGTTTGTTGGTTTTTAAGGGTAAAACCGACATTTTCTACGGCGCAAAGGCTTTTTGAATATTCGATGGCTTGTTCGTGCGTCATGTTGCAATCATCACGAAAACTCATATACGAGGGCGTTCCCGTATTTTTTCTTAATTCTTCGCTTTGTGTTTGCGAAAACAAAATTTGCGGCGCAACTAATAATAATAGTAGCGGTAATAAAAGTTTCTTCATTTTAATTATTATTTATATGAAAATTGAGTGCAAAGATAGAAATTTTAAATTCAATCTTCATCTTTTTTTACCAATATTTCTCCACGTAATTTTTTGATGGAGCGATTTTCAAAGTTTTCATCAGCTTCGAAGCCGTCGCCGAACAAGATTTTATCGGCGCTTGTCAGTTTCACAAATTCATCGGTATAGATTTTTTTGGCATTCATGTCCCATATTAAATCTTCGGTATTCAGCTGTTCGTTGTCTTTCAACGAAAGTACTACCACATTGCGGCGCGCCCGCATGATGTTGTCTTTTTTGAGGACAATGCCATATTCGGCGGTGATGGTGGATTCTACTTCCATGTTTTCGTCGAGAAATTCGGCATGAAATCCATCGGGCATTTCGGCATAGTCGTCAACGGTTTCGTAGTTGTTGATGACGGGGCTTTCGATTCGGACTTTGGTACGTCCCCATTCGCTGTAATAGAGTTCGCCGTTGGTGATAAATTGCCCTGCAATGGTATCAGGTATTTGTAAACGGGCAATATCTTTCAGGTCGTTGCGACACGAAGTGAAAAACGGAAGGAGGAGGAGAAGCAAAACTGAGAAGAGAGTGTGTGAAAAAGCCATAACTTTCTGTGGTTTTCTGTGTAACTGATAAAAGACCGTAAGATAGTAAGACCGTAAGATAGTAAGAATTGTCTTTGCGACCTTTGCGTAGGCTCTTTGCGTCTTTGCGGTAAAATTTTCAACACAGAGACACAGAGAACACAGAGAAGCACAGAGAAACTTCGAACTCCGAAACTCCGAAACTCCGAAACACTTAGTCCGAACTTCTAATGGTTGTTGTTTCATTTATCCAACATTCTACTCTGTAACTGTCGCCCTCCTTGAGAGTGTAGAAAAATATTTTTTCTGAGGTTGGAAAATATTGACGGTAGGTACTGATGAGTTTATTGGCTTCTTCGGCAATGCTTGGGTCAATACGTTTTGCCTCGTTGAATTTGTCCACAGCTACCCAGAAAACAGATTTTTTTGCAATTTCGTCATCGCCGCATATATCGGAACTCATGGCGTACATTCCTCCAATAAGCAACAACGGTTCTCCACTATTAGGACGCATTTGCAATGCTTTACGTGCCTGGTCGCGGGCTTGCGCATATTTTTTCTGTTTTATCAACATTTTGGTCAAATTAATGAGCGCTTTGTATTTGAGATCATCGTCGTCGGTCAGTCGGACAACATCTTCCAACGCTTTGGCTGCCTTGTCGTAGTTTCCATTTTTGTCATGTATGAGCGCCATCATGTAAGCGGCTTGCGGATTCGGGTCTAATTTGAAAAGGTTTTCAGTCGCCTTCATGAAAAGATCACTGTCGGTACATCTGTTTTTATCTAATATAGAAGTTATTTTGCGCAGATTTTCAATGTCTTGCGGGTCGGCGTCAAATCTCTTTTGGAGCATTGGAACCAAATCTTCGCATGATGCATAAGGTTCTATCAACTGTTCAAGACGTCT
>JAITUN010000159.1 GCA_031286285.1 Bacteroidales bacterium
AACCATGAACACTACTTGTGGGTACAACGCGAAACTTCATCCTGCTTACTGCAGAAACGGGAAAAACAGGCATCCCGCCTCTTTACAACGAGAATTAATACAAAAAAACAAATGCAGCCAACACTCCTATTCTATAATTTAATAAAAAATTATTCAAAAGTCAATGTTTTTTTTATTTTTTTTGCTTAAGGCGGAATCATACCCCGCAATCGAAGCTCTAAACTTGAAAAAAAGTCACTTTTTACCTCCAAATAACCCACTAATCCGCTTAAAAACAGAAGCTTTTTTCACCACCACCTCATCATCATCCTCCCCCGGCATCACAAAAACACGAGCGTTGGACAGCTCATCCAGGTCCCATTTATGAAGCAACTCGCCGTTGGAAACTACATACGCCGTCGGGTCGGATGTCCATGCCAGCGAAGTCATGTTTTTGACCTGGCCAAGGATGATAATGCCGTCTCTATCCAATAAATCGGGATGCTCCTGATCTACCGGAAGGGCGATGAAGTACGGGTTTTTAGGGCCGTCGGGTGCGATACAGCCGACTACGTACCATTTGCCACAGGGGGAAAAACTTTGATAGGCGAGCGCCATGATTTTCAAGCCGAAAAGCGGTGCCAGCGGCTCAAATATTTTACTGTACCCCGAAACTTGCTCGTCCGCGTCATCAGTATCCCAACGTATAATAACCAACCCGTGAAGAACAGTAGAGGAAACACGTTTTTCAACCATAACTCCAAATGGTAGATGGGGATGAATAGCGATATCTTCTATCTTGCCGATACGCTTGGAATTGGCATTGTAAATTTCTGAAAAGGGGTGGGATATTGACTGTTGGCCGTCGGTACATATTATTTGGTCGCGATCAAGCACGAATAGTTTTTGATTGTGAACAAGCCATGTGCTGTATAACGGAAAGTTTGGCGATATGCGATAAGTTTCACCGATTTTCATAGACCAGCCGGCTTCTACAAGCTCTTGATCTTCGAGCTTCACAATATGTAAGTAATCGCCCCATCTACCATTACTTTCTTTAATAGATTTGGCGATTACAAACGTATTTTCTTTCGGGTCTAAAAAACGTATCCCGAGCATATAATCATTTGTAGATAAATCTGATCTTGCATAAAACGCTTCATTGGTTTTCAAATTGGCTATTACGGCAACTCGATTTTGAGAGTACGTGATTGTGTCATTTGTATAATTGGGGCTAAAACGATAATAAAAAAGGTCATATATCCTATCCTCATAATCTTTAGCGACAACCTTACATTTCGGTTCCACACCATAATCGCCGAATATTATAACCGCTATACCGTTATTATGCCCGTCGAGGGTTCCTATGGCGTTGGCCTCAGGTATTGGGAATATCCATTCTATGGACGTCATTCCTGATGAAAAATATTGAGGGGTAAAGTGACGATGGCCCTCCTTTACGAAGATGTAGTATTTTACCCCATCTTCCATCAATTCTTCTTCAATATTGTCTTTCAACATTTTCTCTCCTTTTCTCATTCATTTGATAACAACATCAAACAATTTTTCATTACTTGTCTCCGAAATTTTATAAAGGCTTCATTTTAACAAGTCTTCTAACAAAAAAACCAGTCGTTCTGATTTCCCCGGTTTTTCATAGTTATAATCTCTTTCCAGGAATATATTGATTTGCCCATCTGATATCGTTACCTTATGTATGGAAGGCCAACGCAATCTTTCTGCATGGTTTTCGAAATAAACCCATCGATACAAATGACCTTTCCGTAACAATACTCCATGAGCAGTTTGATACAGCATAATGTCACTTGAAATCGGTATTGGTTTTATACGTTCTCTGTTTGGTATAGGGTAACTGTTCATTTCGCCATACATGTGTGCGTGGCTACCCGCATAATAGCATAACAAAAGACCTTTAGCACTTTTTATAAGCAAACTATCACAATAATCATCGCAAAAATATGATTTTACCCATTTTGACAGGTCTATACCCAATTCCGAAAAGTCCGACGGTGAAATAACGCTACAGTATGCCTGAAATGTAGTATCAAAATCACTCATCCATTCGCTCGGAGCTTTTTTTATGGAATTTTTTATTATATACATGATTTGCCCGAACCCTTCTTGCTTAATAGACAAATTACGCATACCTCTGCCTCTGCCATCATAAAAGAGGCTCAAAATTCTCTGACTGCAAACGTAGCCAGAATCATTTACAGGATCAAAAGGCAATTGTATCATTCCCAAGTGACTGCTACCGCTAACATAAAAAACCATCTCGTCTTTATACATTCCATTTTGATCAAATATACGCATAGCCCCGTATTTATGATGCTTCCAAACTTCTCTTTTAATTGAAATACTATCAAAAATATTATTACATTCCATATCAATCTTTGCAGATGCAGAAAACACACAATCCCACCACTTTCCATCAGTGCACTCTTCACTATTGTCAAAATACGCATAACCTAAAGTACGACCTATCGCTACGTAATTTATTAAAGGCAATAGCGTGAACATACATATCAGTATAAATTTTAGTTTTTTATTCATCATAAATACCGAGCTCCCGTATCGCTTGTGTTCTCGACATCAAAATTACACTTTTTCGGTTATAGTGTTGGAAACCACGTATGTCGCCGGCTTGGATGCCCACGCTAGCGAAGCCGTGTTTTCTCACTCCCCCTGCTCTCTTTTTACTCTATACCTGTACGTCGATAAAACTTCAAAGGTAGTACCTGAAATTAAAAACATTATTTCCTCGTCGTTAGGCAATCCCCAAACCCTTATTAGCCTGTCGCTGTGTATATTCATCCAATATCTAAGTATTCTTCCGCCACAAATGGCCCTAATAT
>JAITUN010000188.1 GCA_031286285.1 Bacteroidales bacterium
GTTTTAAGGTTTGAGGATAATGTGGTTTTGAGTAGGATTGATTTTGTGATAGAGGTTATTCGGGATAAGATTGAGGAATTGAAGAAAATCCACCCCCTACCCCCGCCAGCGGGGGACAAATGAGGTGGGCAAATTTCCCCCGCCGGAGGCTTTCTCCACCCCCTACCCCCGCCAGCGGGGGACAGATGAGGTGGAAAAATTTCCCCCGCCAGCGGGGGACAAAGGGGGTGGAAAATTTAAAAAAAGAATCATGAAAATAATTTTGTATTTTAACACTTAAAATAAGCGTTAAAACAAAAAATTTTTTCATAAGATTTTAAATTTTATTATTAATAATTAATTTTTTTTGCAAAGATAAACCTTTTTTGTTTACCTTTGCAAAAAATAAAAGAATTATGAAAAGAATTTTTATCAGTTTTATAGCCATATTTTTATTTGGCATAGTTTCCATTGGAGCGCAAACCACCACAGGAACAGAATTTTGGTTGACGTTTGGACAAATGGCATCTATTTCCCACAATATTGTTGATTTTCAAATTCGTATTGTTACCGGAAACCAGCCTACCACAGTAAAGATTGAGCTTACCGAGTTGGGAACTTCGCACTCTTTTACTATTGGTGCGCAACAGATATATGCCTATAATCTTGACCCAAGCGAAAGGCAGGCGGTATATAACACAACGATGGGGGTATCGAATAAAAGCATTCATGTTACCGCCGACCATCCGGTTTCGGTCTATTCCATGGGTCAACGGTTTGCAGTACTTGACGCCACCAATGTTTTGCCCGTAACAACTCTAAGTGATGACTATTATCACATATCCTATAGAGCTTATAATATGAACCGTCATGATGCATACGCAGTGATAGCAACCGAAAATAATACCGATATCTATCACGATGGAGTTTGGGAAGCAACGCTTCACAAGGGGCAGGTTTATTACCGAACCGCTCCTTCTTATACGGAAATGACCGGCGTGCATATTACTACCAATCATCCTGTTGCATATTTTACACTTCATGCATGCTCTCAAATCCCGTACAGTTATAGTACCGATAATTTTTTAATGCAACAGTTGGCACCGGTGAATACTTGGGGCAGGAATTTTTTTGTGCCGGTTTCATTTCCCAACAAAGATAGAGTACGGATTGTGGTATCGGAAAATGGCACCACTATTAAGCAATTCGGAGGAGAGATAAAGTCTGCTCAAGGTTCACAAATGAGCCTTGATAATCTGCAAGCCGGTCAATTTGTTGAGTTGGAGGTAAACTTAAATAATAACGGTTGTTATATTCAGTCAGACAAGCCTGTTGGGGTTTGCTCCTATCTTACCGCAAGACAGTATAATGATCTCGGACTTGATGGTCCCACACAAGCGTGGATTCCATCCATAGAACAAACCACTCCCGAAGCGCTGATTGCCCCTTTTTTTCCTTTCGATCCTAATTATGTAGGTATCCACTATGCTTTAGTGATAACCCCAACCGGCACAAAAAACGATACCCGTGTTTCTATTGGCGGGCTACCGCCCGTAGCTTTAAGCGGCGGCAGTTGGATAGAGAATACCACTGCCGATATGTCGTTCTATTCCATGCCGCTCACCAATGAAACGGCGTCATATAGATTTACCAATGAGAAAGGTCTTATTGTGATGTGTTACGCTGCAGGCAACTATGAATTGCATTGTGATGTTATGTGCGGATCCTATTACTACCTTGCAGGCTCTGCCATGCGCGATTTATCTGCCGCATTTCTTGCAAACAATATTCCATACAATGTGATGTACGACAATGTTTTTTGTGAAGAAGAAATCACCTTTGTTGCCAATATTGAAGGGCTACATCCCGATCCGGGCAGTTTGACATGGTTGATTGACGGCGAAGAGTACGAGCCGGCACGGGACGAATTGGAATGGAGTAAACCTTTCGACGCCGGTAACTATAAAATCGAGATGGTCGTTATTTTTGAAGACAACAGCACAGAGACGTATGAGGGGATGTTAAATGTGGAAAATTGTAACCCTCCCTGCGACGATCCAACTACCACCGAAGGAACGGAGTTTTGGTTGACGTTTGGAAAAGCCTTAAGTTTCGGTACTAATGTTCTTCCTTCTATGAATATGCCGATTCGAATTGTAGCCGGTAATAAGCTCACTTCAGTAACCCTCGAATTCACTCATTTAGGCGCTTCAGAAACGGTAACGTTTCCTGTCAACCCATACGAGGTATATACATACTCTTTAAACACCACTCAAAAAGAAGCGCTGTATAATACAACAATGGGGATAAGCGATTACAGCGTATATATTACCACTACAGAGCCTGTTTCGGTTTATACGTATATTAATGGTGGCGGTTATGACGATGCTACCAATGTATTGCCTGTAACAGCGCTGGGAACAGAATATTACCAAATTTCATATACCAATAAGCATACTGCTCTTTTGGATGCTTACGCCATTGTAGCGACTGAAGACGATACAAAAATATATCACAATGGGGCATTAGTTACACCAACGCCGCTTAATGCAGGTCAAGTGTATTATAGAACCTCTTCAACGGATATGACCGGCGCTCATATTACAACAAATGATAAACCTGTTGCTTTTTTTGCATGTCATCAAGGAACTACAATTCCTTTTAATACTTCATCGACCAACTCTCAGTTAATGCAACAAATCGCTCCTGTAAATACCTGGGATAAAACTTTTTTTGTGCCTGTTACGATAATGGAACAAGGGATAGTACGTATTGTTGTATCGCAAGATAATACCAATATTACACAAATAACCGGAGGCGTTATACAAACCGATGTACCGGGGGCAAAAACGACCCTTACCAATTTGCAGGCAGGTGATTTTGTTGAGTTGGATATAACCTCTAACGGTTGCTTTATTAAAGCCGATAAGCCTGTGGGGGTTTGTTCTTATATGAAACTCTGTATGACTCCTGGCTATCTTTCAATATCTGCACAAGCTTGGATACCGGGGATTCAGCAAACTGTTTCTAATGCTTTTGTGTCCTCTTTTATGAGTTATGGTGTTTTTTCAGAACATGTTGCACACTTTGTCCTAATTCTTACTCCTACTGATACAAGAGATAATACCACGGTTTCTATTGGAGGAGGAACGCCCGGGGCTTTAAGCGGCGGCAGTTGGATAGAGAATACCGAAGCAGGGTTGTCGTTCTATTCCATGCCGTTAGATAATGAAAATGCATCCTGCCACTTTTCCAATCCGGAAGGACTTATTATTTGGGGGTATGGAGTTGGTATATACCCTCTCTATCGCTCTTATTATTACCTTGCCGGCTCTGCCATGCACAATCTCTCTGCCGCCTTTACTGCAAACGGTATCTCTTATGAGGTGATGTCCGACCATGTTTTCTGTGAAGAAGAAATCACCTTTGTTGCCGAAATTGACGAAACCTGTAATCAAGCGGAAAGTATTGATTGGTACATTGACGGCGTACATCAAACCGGACTAACCGGCTTGTTGACATGGGCGGAAACTTTCTCCATCGGCAATCATACCGTCAAGTTGGTCGTTGTTTTTGATGATGGAACTACGAAAGAGTATGAGGGAAATTTCAAAATATCCAACTGTTTGGAACCCGAATGTTTGGATCTATATGCAACCGGTATCTCTTCCGATGGATTTTTAGAGTTGGAATGGGAATGGTTACCGCCGCCGCCCACAGGCGTTTATGGATTTACACTCTACCAATGGGACGAGACGCTGGGCGATTGGCAAACAGTATCATTGAACTGCGATAAAGAAATTCAGGTGTTGAATGTCTATCCCAATATAGGGAATAATCTGCAAGACTGGATGAGCGACCCCGAAATCGGATTGGGAAAAATAAACGTTACTCCGGTAAGCATAAACGACTTCAATGCCAATCCCGATTTCTATCTCAAAAGCGGAGGTGAGTATATCTATGACGCTATTATGTTCGGATCGTGGGATTCATTTAATTTCACAGACCTTATTACGCCTTCTGCTATTGCTGTGAGAGCCTTCCTTGATTCAGGAAGAGGAGTACTTTTCGGACACGACACACAATATTCGGCTCATCCGGGCTTTTCTTCATTGACTGATAAAACAAATTTGTATTTGAACAACTCTGCCGGCATGGGTAGTGGCAGTAACATAAAAGTAGTTAACAATGGGTTTCTGTTGAAATATCCACATCTTATTCCTTACGAAAGTGTCCTGTCAATTCCTCAGGCTCACGTAACATACCAATTTGCCTGTGGTATTGTTTGGATGAAATTTTGCGATCCATTGGGGGGAACTCTTTTCCCTGAGATAATAATGAATGGAGGAACAAACAATTTTTACCTCACCACCTGGAACAATGCCGCTTTTATACAAACCGGACATTCCATGGGAGCATCAACGCTTGACGAAAGAAAAGTAATAGCCAATACATTATGGTATTTAGCCCAATTTACAACAGAAACAATCGCTACAGTATGCTCCGCCTTTGATATTACTGCGCCCGATACGCCTACGGTAACCCGCCATGATTGCAATTTAGTGGACATCGTATCTAAAGACAACGGCAACCCTTACCACTTTTATGTTATGGCAACCAATGTCGCAAACTATGCCGATACCTGTAAATCAAATATATTAGATATTGTCAACACTTCGGGTTTGGTAGGTTTCTATATTTTGGAAGATAGCAATCCCAACGGTGTGCCGGAAGCCTCAAACCCATTCACCGTATTTATAGCAGCTACGGACAATCAAACGGTAACCTATACTATTCAGGACCTGACCAAATACGTTCATATACAAGCAGTAGATATTGCAGGTAATCTCAGTGAGGTTTATACATTAGAACCGGAAGATTGCTGGGAACCCTGCGAAGGTTTGGAGCTATACTCAACCGATATCTCTACCGAAGGATGTATAGAGTTGGAATGGACATGGCTACCGCCGCCGCCCACAGGCTCTTATGGATTTACACTCTACCAATGGGACGATGTGCTGGGAATTTGGCAAACAGCATCAACCAACTACGATAAAGAGATTCAGGTGTTGAATGTCTTTCCCGATGTAGGAAATAATTTACAAGCGTGGATGAGCGATCCAACTATCGGATTAGGAAAAATAATCGTTACTCCGGTAAGCATAACAAACTTCAATGCCAATCCCGATTTATATCTTAAAAGCGGAGGCGAGTATATCTATGATGCTATTATGTTCGGGTCGTGGGATTCCAATAATAGTAAAGACCTTACTTCTGCTTCTGCTACTGCTGTGAGAGCCTTCCTTGATTCGGGACGAGGGGTAATTTTCGGACACGATACACAGCGTCTGACATTTCCAAATTTTGCTTCATTGGCTGATAAAACAAATTTGTATTTAGACCCTTTTGTTAGTTTGGAAAGAGGCAGTGAAAACATAAAAGTAATTAACGATGGTTTTTTGTTAAAGTACCCTCACATTATTCCTTATAACTCTATCTTAACTATTCCATTAACTCATTCGGGACAAAGGCAATTCGCAAAAGGAATAGTTTGGATGAATTTCCCCGATCCATTGGTGAACCCGGGTTCTTTTACTGCACCTGCTACAATGCAAAATGGCGGCACCAACGATTTTTATCTTACCACCTGGAATAATGCCGCAATGATTCAAACCGGACATTCCAGCGGACAATCAACGCTTGATGAAAGAAAAGTAATAGCCAATGCTTTATGGTATGTAGCTCAATTTACCACCGACACAACCGCCAAAGTATGCTCCGCTCTCGATCTTGCTGCGCCCGATGCGCCTACGGCAACCCGCCATGATTGCAATTTGGTGGACATCGTATCTAAAGATAACGGTAGCCTTTACCAATTTTATGTCAAGGCAACCAATACCACCAACTATGCCGATACCTGTAAATCAAATATATTAGAAGTTGAAAACAAATCAGGCTTGATGGGTTTCTATATTTTGGAAGATAACGACCCCAACGGCATACCGA
>JAITUN010000198.1 GCA_031286285.1 Bacteroidales bacterium
CTTTTTACGGCAGATTCACATTCCGCCTGAAAATCTTTTACACACTCAAAAATCAAATCATTCAAATCTTTGAAATAATTGTACAACGTAGCATAAGAATAACCCGCTTTGTCTGACACACTACGAACGCTTACGGCTGACAATCCCTCGCCTTTCAGTAACTCTTTGGCTGCATCAATAAAGTATCCTTTTGTGCGTTGCTCTTGAATCTCTTTCTTCTCCATACATCAATGATAATTAATTTAACGATATTAATTTATTTAACGCCGCAAAGATAATTATTATTGTTCATTTTTCAAAGATTGTTATATTTTTTTTTCAAGTAAGCCGCTTTCATTTCCACTATGCTGATTAAAATTCCACCGAGACAAGAACAAATATTGAAAAAATATCCAAAACGCGCACACCCTAATTTGCTGACATATAACGCCCTGGTGCTTGGCGGCAGGCGGGGCTTCCAACAAACTTGCCCGTGAAAGTATTAATTTTTCTTTTCCACAAAAAATTGTCCACGCGAGGTAATGCCCCGCTTGCGCCAAACACCCCGTTAGGTCGCAGGTGTTCCTATATTCTTATTTGTCATATTCAATTTTTAATTCATCTTTTACTTTCTCCCACGCAGCAACATTATCGTATTCAATATCAGATTTTAATACTGAAAAAATATCATTTGTAAATTCAATGTCATTGAGTTTCTCTTCCATATTACGAAGAAATTGTCGGTTTGTTGGTTGTTTCTGTTCTGCATTTTCGTAATGTTTTTTGTTGCAGTGCAACAATTTTTCCGTATCAATGTTCAAATGCGTGAAAGCCCAATACAAATCGAACAAATCACGTCCTTTTTTGCGTCCGTAAAGTGCTTTCAATTTTGAGCCAAGAAGTTCTTCTATCGCAAATCCTGTAACATTGCATTCTCCTGAAAACCAGCCATTTTCTACCTTATACGGAATCTCCTGTGCGCCAAAAATATTCAAATGCTCACGAGTATTGATTTCTATTTTCAGTCGCATATTTACGATTGGTTGTATTTCACTGTCAAAACGGTAAATCATTGTATTGTTGTGAATATGTTGTTTTACAATACGTTTTGTCCCGAGAAAACTCAAACATTCTCTTATTCGTTTAAAAACAGGATTTATTGGTTCGGAATTGATTTGCACAAGGTCAATGTCTTCGGAATAACGTGCTTGTGGCGAAATGTAAAGTTTATGCAACGCTGTACCACCTCTGAACGCCAATGATTTTCTGAGCAAGTCATCGGAAAAAATCTCTACTATGGCACGAGAAACCACAAGGTCTTGTTCAACCTGTGCTATTTCTTTCCAAGGGTAATGCTTTTCCCATTCTCTAATAAAATTTTGATGTATCATAGTTCGTCAGGTTCAATTTCTATATTTTCAATTATTTTCCATTTATTGTTATACGTTCCTTTTTTCTCTTTTTTTGGAGAAAGAGGAACATAATAAGTTTTTTTCTTTTGAAGAATATTATAAACAGTATTTGTCAGTTTTTCATTCTTTGTAAAATGTTCCAAAATATAACCAAGTCGTTGGATTGAAGAAATAATGTCATATTCGTTTGTAACTTTCTTTAAAAAAGTCGGTTGCATTTCTTCGCATAATTCCATTAAGATTGTTGTAACTCGATTAACTCCGAATTTCCAAATATAAGTACATAAATCCAATGCCGTTAATTCAGGTGAAGATACATTTACATAACCTGTTTGTGTCTTTTTTCTAACGATAAAATTTTGATTCCAATTTGATTTTGATAAAAAAAACAGGTTGCGTGATTTAATATTTCGTGGAACGGGGGGTGTTGTAAAAATATATTCAACTTGTGGTTGCTGGTGCGCAGCACCGTGTAATGCAGCAGCGTTTAACAATGCTACATAATAATCTTTGTCAAGTGATTTCATTAAATCATCTAAAAAATCAAAATACGAAAGTCGTCCATTTACTGCAATATGAGGTACTAAAATACCGTAAAACTCTTTGCGTATTTGTATGATTTTTTTTGCCTTTTTGTATCTGTAAAGCCCTTGCAATACAGATTTATCCGACAGTTGAAAGTGTTTTTTCAACTCAGATAAGGTAAACGTATATTTGTTGTTGTTTACCAATTCAGAAAAATAATTATTCCAATCGTACAGTTTCATTAAATATATGTTTTAATTTTCACAAAACTACATAATAAATAGTGTTATGAAATTTCAGACTGCAAAGATACAATTATTTTTTGAAATAATAAGCGGAAAAATTATGTAACAAAAAAATCTGCTTCAAAGCAGATTTTTCAAAAACTATTCGTCATAATTTTCAAACCTCATAACTTTCTTGTTATGGTTTTAACTTCAACACCTGTAGTATACAATAAATCACTACCATCAACTATTGTTTTTGATTCATTGGGTTTTAACACTTTGCTGCCAGATAAAGTAGCTCCATTCGCATTTTTAATTTCATAATAGACTGTAACATTGGAACTATTATAATTGGTGAAAACAATCTTTGTATAGGCATAATAATTTACAAATCTTGTTGTTTCAACATCAACTCCTCCAATGTCTTCTTTTGAACTAATCCCATTTATCCAATAATATTTTGAACCATCAGTATTTTCACTTTTGGTTTCATTTGTTTGGATTACTACATTTTGAGAAAAAGCACTAAACCCCAAGCCAATTAAGGCTACTAACATTAAAAAAAACTTTCGCATTATAAATAAAAATTAAATTTTGCCTCCACTTTCGGCTATCGACTTCTCCGAACTTAAGCATTAGGCAAAATTTTTTCGGATTTTGATAACGGATTTCAGACTGATATTTTTATTGTTCTGCTCTTTCAGAACGATTGTTCATATTGACTTTCAGCCATTTTCGGTTGCGCTGTCCTCCACTTGCACCTAACGTGCCTGGTATTGGCGAGGTGGCGGCTTCCCACAAAACTTCCCAACGAGCAACCGCCGCGAAAATAGTATTTCTTTTCAAACGAGGGTAGCGCCGCAATTTTGGCAATATGCTTGTGTCTGTTGCACAACGCCGCAAAAATAGCAAAAAATCATTTTTTTCTTCAAAAAGAGTGTTTTATATTAATTTTAATGTATCTTTGTGG
>JAITUN010000280.1 GCA_031286285.1 Bacteroidales bacterium
GACGCCTCAGGAGCCGTCAAAGAGCGTCGTTCCTTTGACGCCTGGGGACGCCTGCGTAACCCCGACGACTGGACTTATGTCAATATTCCCGCTGCAAATACCGCCATAAAATCAAAAAAAAGGGTTCGAATATTTGGACAAAAGCTGAAAATCAAGCAAATATGAAGAGGGTAGATTTTCACAAGTTCTTTGACATTTTGAAGTAAGAAAAAAATGAAGTAAGCACGAAGGCACGAAGGGGCGAAAGCATTTTGATAAAATGGGAAAAGTAAACTTTTTGGAGGGTTATTTTTGCTTTTTTCTGTTTTTATTCCTGTTTTTCGATAGAAAAGGTACAGCTATCGCATGAGAGGGCTTTGTTTTCGGCTTTTCGTAGCATTTTCGCTTGTTCTTTTTGGTCTTTGAAGAGATTTTTGTCGGGTATGGCTCCATGAAAGACTTCGTATGGCGTGAGACCGAACAAAGCTGAATGTGGACGGTTGTTGTATTGTTCGACTGCTGTTTCGAGAAACTGCTGAGTATGTTCAAAATCAAGTAACTGATTGCGAAACAAAAAATCGTATTTCATTCGTTTGTTTACAGCTTCTACCATACTGTTGGAAAAACGAATGTCTTTTTGGGCAACTAATCGGTTTAGTTTAATTTCTTGATTTTCAATTGATGAACAAACATATCCCTTATTTTCAATGCCGTCGTCCACAATTAGAGTAGCACAAGGGTCTTCTTCATTGAAAAGATGAGTGAGATAAATATTTCGAAGGTTGTCTAACATAATTGAAGATTTGTATTCAAGAGAAATTTTCCAACCCAAAATCATCCTTGAGAAATTATCAACAATAAAGTAAATGAAACATTTCGTGTAATCCAACGGACGGTAAACACAAACATCGGCATGTATGATTTCCTTAGGCTTTACAGCGCGAATCCCTGTCTTTTGTTTGATTTTGAACCTTTTACGAATGGCTGTATTGTTGAAAAATTTTGCATACTTGTAAAAAGTAGTCAAACTCATAAAAGCTCTTTCCTTTCGCATCATTTCATAGTAAATTGCTGTTAAAGGAGCGTCTTTATATTGTTCATCCTGAACAAAAGTTTTAATCGTTTGCAGTTCGGAAGGAGAAACGTTGAGCAGACTTTGCTTAAGACATTTTTCCAAAGGTGAAAATGTGCAGTAAATTTTTCTTTTCCATGCGTAAAATTGATTTTTGGAAATTTTAAATAGTTTGCACGCATGTTTCAAACCCAGCAAAGGTATCACAAAATCAATGGTTTTGATAATCATTTCTTGATTTTTCTTAAAAACAGTTTTTACTCCACGAACATTCGATGTAATAGAAACCCAAACAGAAAAAACAAAAAACAATCCTTTAGCGGCTTTAAGCAAAGATTTGTTAGACAAAAAAGTTTTGATAAGTTCTATTTTTTCGTCGGAAAACACAAAGTCGCAGCCAATAACTTTACTGAAATCTTTGGTTTTCCAATAATACAACGTACTTTTTGGAAAAATTTTGTAAATATCTTTTTCCAGCAATCCTAATTTGAATTGAACAGATATATCAGTATGATAAGAATGTTTCATTTTGTTTATTTTTAGGCAAATATAATAGATTTTTTTTCTTATCTTTCCGACTACCTCTACAACGCCTTCGGCGAACTTATCTCCCAAAAAGACGCCAACAACAACACCTTCAAACTGATTTATAACAACAAAGGGCAACTCACCAACAAAAATTACAGGGGAAGTATTAAGCCTCGTCCTTACGATGCAAAAGAAGAAAAATCAGGGAATAAAGATTTGTTAATTTATGTTTACCATTTACGATTTTACATCCATGTCTCGTCCTGAAATAGGTTTACACAAAGAAAGAGAGGAAGTAAACAAATGTCAGGATTAAAAAAGAATTTTCAAAGAAAGAAGTATGGTCATTTTAGTGAAGAACAAAAACGCATGATCATAGAAGATTATCTTCAAAGTGGAGAGACAAAAAAAGCGATTTGGCAGAAATACACAGGTCAAGAAGCGGAACATGGTTTAATTTTGTATTGGATGTATAAATACGGTTATTTTTCTGAAAATAAGGAGAAAAACGTTACCTTTGCTTCCAAAAAACGAAAGATGATTGTACAAAATCAGGAACAAGAATTAGCGTCAGATTTTGAGTATTTGCAGTTGAAAAAGCGCATTTCAGCATTAGAAAAGCAGTTGCAGGAAAGCGAGATAAAAAGTATTGCCTATCAGACGATGATAGAGCTTGCCGAGCAAGAATTTAATATTAGCATTAAAAAAAAATTCAATATCAAGCCATTAAAGAGATGAGAGACAGTTACAATTATGTGAATATAAGCGCTTTGTGTAAATGGTTTGATATCAGTCGCCAGGCCTATTACCAACATGAATGGACTTTATCGGAAGAAGTTTTTCAATATGGAGTTTTATTAGAAGAAGTTAAAGACATTCGTAAACGACATAATAGAATGGGAGTAAGAAAGTTACAAGAGATGCTTCGTCCTCTTATGCAGGAATATGGAATTAAAATAGGGCGGGATGCCTTATTTGATCTTCTTTCGGTTCATGGGCTGTTAATCCGCAAGCACAAACGTTATGTAAAAACCACACATTCCCATCATTGGCTAAAAAAGTATTCTAATTTGATTATTGATTTTATGCCAACACAGCCAAATCAATTGTGGGTCAGCGATATTACTTATTGGAAAATAGAAGATCTATGGTTTTATATTAGTTTTATAACAGATGCCTATTCCCGGAAAATTGTAGGTTATCATTTATCGGAAAATCTTCATACAGAGCAAACAATTAAAGCGTTAAAGATGGCACTTTCTGACTTGAAAGCACAATCGACAAAATTTCAACAACTCATTCATCACTCTGACAGAGGAGTTCAATATTGCTCATCTTCTTACGTTAATTTATTGAAAAAGAAAAATATAAGCATCAGTATGACTCAAAGCGGTGATCCATTAGAAAATGCAATGGCAGAAAGAGTGAATGGAATTATCAAAGACGAATATTTGATTCATTATCAATGTGACAATATTAAAGATGCAAGAAAGCAATTAGCTATGGCTGTCTCACTTTATAATGGAGAACGTCCCCATAGCAGTATTGGAAATCTGACACCCGAATTCGTTCATAATCAATATCATCTAATCGAAAAAGAAAATATCAAAAGATTATGGAAGAATTATTACTCAAAAAAGACTATTTTTGTAAACTCAAAATAGGATTAAAAAATGTTTGTAAATTTATATCAGTATTTAAATATTAAACTGTCAACTTTTTTCAGGACGGGTCATAATGAGCTAATTAGGTTGGGAATCTTGTTGTTATCCATTTGCTACTGATGTTGTTTTGTCAAAAAAAAAAATTAGGTGAAAATGAGGTTATTCCATTTGCTTTTTTTCTTATTTTTGCACGAAATATGAAAACACCATTTTTTATTGCCGGCAGGTTGTCGGGAAACAGGGCGAACACTTTCAGCAGAGCTATCGTGGTGATTGCTGTGGCGAGTGTGGCTATCGGATTGATGGTCATGATTATAGCCATGTCGGTAGTTACGGGATTTCAGGTCGAAATAACCAATAAAGTGGTTGGTTTTGGCTCGCACATTCAAATTGTAAAGTACGACAGCAACAATTCGTTTGAGATGGAGCCGCTCTCGCTTCATCAGTCTTATTATCCATCTCTCGAACAGGAAGAAGGAGTACGGCATATTCAGATGTTTGGCATTAAGGCGGGATTGATAAAAGTTGGCGAAGATATTCAAGGCGTGGTTTTGAAAGGGATAGGAAGCGACTATGACTGGTCGTTTTTTCAAGATAAAATGTTGGCGGGAAGACCCGTCATGTTGTCCGATAGTTGTGAAAACCTTTCATACAACCCCAATAGCGGCGCTTCCAATGAACTTAAGATTTCAAAAACGTTGTCGTCCATGTTTAAAATCGGCGTGGAGGATGAGGTGCGCAT
>JAITUN010000305.1 GCA_031286285.1 Bacteroidales bacterium
TGACTTGTCATCAATTGTGCCAAGATCCGTTATCAATGCAAGTTCAAAAGTCGCAGCTTCTGACCTTCCGCCGGCAAATACATTGTTGACCCCAAAAAGAGCCAAAACCAATGCCGCAATGATTAATACAGTGATTCTTTTCATTTTTTCCTCCGTGTGTTTGTATTCTATAATATAGAGTACATTGAGGGAGGGGGGTTGTCAAGGAGCGGTTTTATAGGGTGATACAGGGCGGTGATGGGGTTAAAAAAGGGAAATCGGGCATCTGGGTAAATCCATTCGTCAGTCAGGTCGGACGCCAAAAAAGGGATTATTCGTTACTACGTTTTTTATTACTCTTGTTACTTCAGATCTTATCTGTTGTCTTACCGAATTCCTTCCTCACGGATTTCCCCAGATGCCCCCAGTTACGTTTTTTCACTACATCCAAACTGTATCACCATTAAAATGGGGGTGAAGGAGGGGATACTCGTAAAAGCGGATTTATTCAGATGCTCTCGTTATGGTTTTTCAATACATCCCCTGTCCTGTATCAACTTTGCAATGGAGTGAGAAAGGGGAGTTAACGTTGGCGCTTTAATCTCTGGGCAATTAATATTAAGGCGATTCCTAAAGAAATTAAAGCTATAGCAGTAAAAATTTGTAAACCCATATTACCCTCCAAACCATTTAACTATTACATCAATGAAGTGAATTACCCCTAAAGCACCTGCGCCAATACCTATCAAAGTAAGTATTCTAACAACAGGATGTTCCGGTTTTTGCATATAATCTAACATCTGTTGAATTATTTCATTTTGCTTCTCTAAAGTTTTATTAATGTTGTCTAAATCCTTATTGCTCATACTAAATAAATATTATAGAAAAACCTAGTTTAAGTCAAGGCAAGGAACGGCCTTTCTGGGGATAAGGGCAGGGATATAGTTAAAAAAAAGGGAAATCGGGCATCTGGGTATTCCCTTTTTTCTACGGGATGCCCCTACCGTGGCGGGATTTGTGCCGGCAAAAACTCTGGGGGAATCCGACTACGAGCCTTCTCCGCACCCTTAGGATGTTACATCCTAAGATGCTTCGAAGTCTCTCCGTCGGGGAAACCCAGAAAATGTTTTTGCCAGCCCAAACCCCGCCCCGGTAGAGAAATGCCGTTCAAATGAAAAGGGGATTTAGTCAGATGCCCACTTTACAGTTTTTCACAACTCTCAGAAACTGTATCAACTTTGCAATGGGGTGAGAAAGGGGAAGCTTATAAGAGCGGAGTTGTTTGTCTGCTCAAGTTACAGTTTTCACTACACTCCAGAACTGTATTGCCTTTGTAAGGGGGAGGAAGAAGGGGGGAAACCTGTATTTGGATTGCTGTAATCTTAATTATTGGGGATTTATTACTTTTTTTTGTTTTTTAAAAATTTTAGTATTGACACTATTTTTCAGTTTGTGGTATATTGTTTCATTATGCGGCTTTGTTCGCAGAAAAATGAGGTTGATTATGAAAAAGACAAAAAATCAAAAAACAACATTCTATACTGTTGTTTTTGCATTGGTTACCGTAATGGCGCTGCCGTTTGCGGTTTTTACCAGTTGTGATGGCGATCCAGACCCTGAGAAAAATCCGCCGGTAATAGACAACGCCAGAGCTACAGGGATCGGAAACCCCGTTGGCGGAATATACACGGTCAAGTATGCCAACGACCTGGTAGTTCAACTAACAAGCGGTATTTCGGGAGGCGGAGGCGCGATCAGATGGACTTGCGATCAAGAAGTTACATTTGTCGACGGCAAAGATAATATAACCAATCCGAAAGTAACAGACTTTGAAGCGGACAAGACCTATACATTTACGCTTACAGTTACAAACACAGACGGCACTGCAACAAAAACGGTAAAGATAAGTGTTGCGGCGAATGTGGCGCCGACAATAACGACTGCCGAAGTAATTGACGGGATTGAAGTGGACGATTATGCGTACGAAGTTGATTTTACAAACCCAGACAATCGTACTATTCAATTGCAAGGCAGCGCGACTGACCCAGATAACGACCCTGCTGATTTAATATACACATGGACATGTACAAGCCGTCCCAATGGCGCAGCTCTGCCTGAAATTAATAATGCCAGCGAAAATAATTCCATAGTCAGTGTAGATGGTTTTAATATGTTTGGCGATTATGAGTTTACGCTTGAGGTTGAGGATGGAGATAGCGGGATAGCCATACCGCAGGTAGTGAAAGTGTCGGTGTTTAGGGTAGCGACGACTACTTTAGATATTGAGAGTAATACATTTTCGGCGGGCATAGGCACAGAATTAGATTTTACCCCGATTTATGCTGGCGTTACTAATACGAGCGATTTTGCGACTGCCGATATTAATAGTCATCTTACTTATACCATCACTGTGGTAAATTATAACGAAAGCTATACCAATACATGGAACAGTACGGATATAGGTTTTGATGGAAAGATATTTCCCAAAGATGAATATGATACCGACTTAGCTACTTTTACTCAAACTTTTTATCATAACGGGCAGGAAAAAGGGATGCGTACTCTGAAAGTAATGACTGCCGACGGAAGATTTGAATATTTTGGAGACAATTATGAGTCGGAGGCAACCGCTGTTGTTATACCAAATGTATCAATTAGCAGAAAAGTAACAGAAGGGGATATTGTAAACTAGCTGCGTTGCGGCTTGGGATAAACAGCGGCGGATGGGCTGTTGGAAAAAGTTTTAGGAGTGTAGGAAAATGAATAAATTAAAGACAGAACATATTATTGCAATAATTGGCGTGATAATTGCGATTATTGGCATAATATACTCACAAATACCCAGAGAGTTTGAAATTACCATTTATATTAAAGATGCCGACACTGGAAAAAATATTCCAGGTGAAATTCGTGTTAATGACGATAAAAATCCAACAAGAATCAATCAAGAAACCGGTACAACTATTTTTCTGAAAAAAGGAAGTTTTACAATTCATGCGGTAAGTGAGGGGTATTATCCAAAAGTAGAAACACAGGAAAGAATTCAAACTCCTATTAACATAACGATGGAAAGGATTACTGCCAGAACGGATGAACCACTGTCATTTTACGGCTGGGATAAATGGAATGATGAATTAACAGTCAAGCAGGGTGCAACTGCTAACGAGATAATAGTCAGCGGTAAAATTTCAGACTCGGCTGGAGTTAATAATAATTCATTGCCCTTGAACCTACAGGGGAAAACACTTGTTCTGTTTTTTTCTGATACTGGGAAATCACAATTCACTCTAAACCGAATGGTTAAATTAACCTATAACAAAAACGACTCGTTATTACGCCCGGTAAATGAAAATTTAATAAACGGTGAATATATTCCAGCAAGAGACACACCGTCCGGTATTGGTATTGAATACATAATTCCTGGTAACTTTGATGGAAAGCTAGGGTTAGTTTTTTATCAAGTTGATCTAAAAGACCTAAGCATCACTGCATGGTACAAGTAGAAACGATGAATTATTTTGAGAAAAATTACTGTTATCAACTTTGGTAGTCTTTTGTGTTTTGCAACGTGTGGAGGCGACAATACCAGCGCTCAGAGCAGCCGGTTTAGCTGTTAGTTTAATTCACGAAGTAACAGTAGAGGGAATGTCAATTTAACCTTGAAAAAAGCGGGTATCTGCGCATTCAAGCTTACAGTTACGGAAAATGTGGAAGCGCAAAGGTACTTAAAACCAAAAACTAAAAGCTCTCCAGAAAGTTGAATCAATTGCAAAAAAAGGCAGGGAGGTGTATAATAAAAATATGCGGGCAAATGTAAGGGAGAAGCATAAAATCCCACCCGCAGTAAATAGGCGCAACAAGGAAAATAGTTAGGAGAACATGATGAAAACTTTATTGGCAATTGACGGCGGCGGTTTATTTGGCATTGGTGTTGCCAACTGGATACCGAAACTTGAAAATTACAAGTTCGATTATTATGCAGGAACTTCTGTAGGCTCCATATTAGCAGCATCTTATGCAATTGGAATGGCAGCGGAGGAAGTTCAAGAAGAGTTTAATGGTACTTTTCCGAAAGAAATTTTCAAAAAACCAGGACT
>JAITUN010000059.1 GCA_031286285.1 Bacteroidales bacterium
TCAGGTAAAAGCACTTTCACCTGTAGAACAGTCTTATTTAGAGACAATTAAAAGCGTTGAAAAGAAAATTAAAAATAACAAAACTCATAGTTAAATTATTAATTATTAAATCTGTACAAAATGGAAAATCAAAACACCTCAAATCAAGATTGCGGTTGCAGCGACGGCTGCTGTACCCCTCTAAAAAAAAGTAGTCCTTGGAAAACCTGGATTTTTATCCTCATTATTCTTGCCGCAGGCGTGATCATAGCGGTAAAACTGCTTCATAAACAGGAAGCGCCACCGCCTGAAAAATGCTGCGACAAAACGGAAAACCCTGCCTGTTGTCAAAAATCTGAAACGGAGGAGTGATGCAAGAGTGGATCAATTCAGTTATCAATTCCGAGCAGGCAGGGCTTGTTGCTCTTGCTGCGGCCTTTCTGTTGGGCATTATCAGCGTTTTTACTTGTGCCTGTAATTTTGCCGTACTTGGTGTAATAGGCGGATATACAGGCACTCTGAGCGTAACAGGCAAAACAAAGAAAGTGATTGTCAGCAGTCTGTTTTTTCTTCTCGGCACGGTTATAGCCTTGTCCGCGGTGGGTTGTTTAATCGGTTTTGCCAGCGAATTAGTCAGCGCTTCGATGGGCAATTATTGGAAAGTGGGCGCCGGTATTATCGCCATTTTCTTTGGTATTTACACATTAGATCTGTTACCTTTCAAAATAGGGAGCATTACGCCGAACTTTAAAAGCAAAAGAAATGACATTGCAGGTGCGATGCTCTTCGGATTTGTGATGGGCGGGGCTACCTCGCTCGGCAGTTTGTGCTGCAACCCCATCTTCTCCGTGGTGATGGGCGCCTCATTCCTTAAAGGAAGTACGCTTTGGGGATTTGCCATGCTGTTCTTCTACTCATTAGGATACGGCGCTACCATTGCTGCAGCTATGCTCGGAGTAGGTCTGGGGCTGGGAAAAATATCGAGCGTACTCTCAAAATTTGCAACCGGTATTAAGTATGTTGGCGGCATTACGTTGATTGTATTGGGGTTTTATTTAATTATAACGATTTGAAAAATCTCTAAAATGAGTGAGTTCCAAAAAGTTTTTTATCCTTATGAATGAACTTGAATTACAACTTCCAACCTTGCAACACAAACTTGCCGCAGAAAATTTCAAAAATGATTTTTTTGAAGTAGAAGAAAATCTAATCTACGGAAGTGCATTGTTCGACAAAATGGAATATGAAGAATGGCTGGTACAAAACACCAATAACCGTCATGAGAGCACCGTGAGTAGTAATTGGGTTGTTGCTACCACTTTCTTTGCAGTCAGAAAATGTGACCAAAAAATCGTCGGGATGATTGACATCAGGCACAACTTGAAACACGATTTTCTATCGCAGTATGGAGGTCATATCGGCTACTCCGTCCGTCCAGACGAAAGGAAAAAGGGTTATGCCACGGAAATGCTGAAAATGGGACTTGAATACGCAAAGTCGTTAAATATTGAAAAAGTAATGGTCTCTTGTTACGCAGATAATATTCCGTCTATCAGAACGATAGAGAAATTAAACGGAATGCTTTCCGAAACCAAACCCTATTTGGATGGAAAACTTATCAATATCTATTGGATTAATCTACCAAACCCACCCACCCATCGGGCTGAAAGCCCCATAATCACTAACGTAGGGCACCGCCCTACGGAACAGAACTCGCACCGCCCTACGGAACAGAACCCACTCCCTCCTCGGGCTGAAAGCCCCATAACCACTAACGTAGGGCACCGCCCTACGGAACAGAACACACCCATAATCACTAACGTAGGACACCGTCCTACGGAACAGAACCCACCTACTTAAACTAAAAAACCATGCCCCAATCACTATCAAAAGTTTACGTTCACATCACATTCGGCACCAAACACCGCTATCCGTTTATAGACAACAAGATAGAACAAGAATTATGGACATATCTCGGCGGCATTTGCAAAGCATTGGAGTGTAATCCCATTCGTGTTGGCGGATACAACGACCACGTACATATATGTTGCTTATTATCAAAAAAAATTACTCAAAGTAAATTATTGGAAGAGGTTAAAAAAGGGTCATCAAAATGGATGAAGACAAAGGGTAAACCGTATGAAAAATTTTATTGGCAAGATGGGTACGGTATATTTTCGGTCAATCCATATGAAATAGAAAGAGTTGTAAAATATATTGAAAACCAGCACGAACACCATC
Source organism: Bacteroidales bacterium (assembly GCA_031286285.1). Classification (GTDB taxonomy): domain Bacteria; phylum Bacteroidota; class Bacteroidia; order Bacteroidales; family WCHB1-69; genus WRNX01. Next base: position 2,221 of record JAITUN010000059.1, read on the forward strand.
GAAAAAAGACATTTCAGGAAGAATTATTGGCGTTTTTGAAAAAATATAATATTGAATATGATGAGCGGTATTTGTGGGATTAATTGGATTGCGCCCCGTTGGGGCTTAGGTTGTCGGGCCGCCTCGCGTATGTTCTATAAGGCGTTGCCCTACGCTATTGATTTTGGGCTTTCAGCCCAAAGTAGAAGTAAAACTTATCCTCATTGTAGTGATTATATTAACAAAAAATAAAAAAATGAAACCACACTACATCACAAATCAAATAGAAACGCCTACGGGGAACGTAGCGCAAGTTTCGACTGTTTGGACAAAAAAAGATCTGCTTTCCACCATCAAAGTACGATGGTCTATCGGCAGAATGGATTACAATGTTACGCCCGGCTTATATGCTGTGGGAAACCCCGATGCAGATTCCGATCTATATGTTTCCTGCAATTTCAAATTGAGTTTCGACCATTTGCGCAGAGCATTGCACACTATGAATGCCTGGATTTTGGTTTTGGATACCAAGGGTATTAACGTTTGGTGCGCCGCAGGAAAAGGCACGTTTGGCACCAAAGAATTGGCATTCAGAATCAAAGAGCATCAACTTGAAAAAATAGTGAATCACAAAAAACTGATTGTTCCGCAATTGGGGGCTACCGGGGTTTCGGCTTACAAAGTAAAAGAGGAAACAGGGTTTAAGGTAATTTACGGTCCTGTAAAAGCCGACGATATTCCTGCATTTCTTGAAAACGGGTACAAAACAACGCCCGAAATGCGAAGAATAAACTTTAATCTTTGGGACAGAATGAAACTCATACCTGTGGAACTGTTTTATGCCAAATATTATCTGATTTTAATTCCTGCACTTTTCTTTATCTTGGCGGGGGTAAATGCGCACGGCTTTTCCGTTGATTCTTCGTGGAGCAACGGCAGTAGGGCTATCCTTAATTTGTGTGTCGCCTATTTGTCGGGCTGTGTTTTAACGCCCATTCTTTTGCCCATTCTTCCCTTCAAACGATTTTCACTCAAAGGACTATTCACAGGTTGGCTTTTAGCAATATTGTTACTCTATTTCAATTTTTTGGGGAGTAGCATTCTGGAAATAGTATCATGGTTTCTGCTTATAGGAACAATTTCATCGTTTATGGCGATGAATTTTACCGGCGCTTCAACATTTACTTCGCTTTCAGGAGTACAAAAGGAGATGAAAATATCGTTACCCATACAAATTCTCGGTACCGCTTTAGGTTTAATTGGTTGGATTATTTCACGTTTTATATGATAGATTATGAAAAGATTAACATATTTAAAGAATGTAACTACACTACAACTTGACAGTGTAAAATGCAATGGTTGTGCTACCTGTACCATTGTATGTCCTCATGCGGTTTTCAAAATGCAAGAAAAAAAATCGTTCATTCAACACAAAGATTTCTGTATGGAGTGTGGCGCTTGTGCGATGAACTGCCCCACAAATGCGATTACCGTCAAGTCGGGGGTGGGCTGTGCGGCGGGTATTATCACCGGATTAATACGGGGAACAGAACCCACTTGCGATTGTGGTCCGGGCGGGTGTTGTTGACAAAAAGAAACTATCTCCTGAGTTTTACAATGCCACGCATTGAGTAACAACAAAAAATGAGGCTGACTCCTGAGTTTTACAATGCCACGCATTGAGTAACAACAAAAAATGAGGCTGTCTCCTGAGTTTAACA
>JAITUN010000077.1 GCA_031286285.1 Bacteroidales bacterium
AAATTGGCTTACTCTTGTTGGGTCTATTATGTGAACTTTACTGAGGAAACAAACGGCAAATATTTGATTGTGAAAGAGAGTAATGGGAATATATTGGAGGCAAATGTGAAAAATGATGAAGGACCGGAGGATTTGGAGGGTTGGAGGATTGTGCCACCAAAAAACATTCCATTTGAAGAGTATTTATTGGATGACCCCAATTGTCACTGGAAAAATCTGAATTATGATGAAACGTTAATCATCATTAATAGCAATGAAGAATTGGAAAATTATATCACTTGTACAGAAGGCAGCTATCCTGAAGTTGATTTTTCGCAATATACGTTATTATTGGTAAATGGTAAAATTAATGGCGAAATCTCTAAAATAACAGCAAAGAAATTACTGCAATATTCTCATAATAAATATGAGTTAGCAGTCGAAATCCGTAATACCGAAGCATCTGCTACCGACGAATGGGCAATTGCGCTTATTGTGCCAAAATTGAGCGAGGGAGGCTATGTTGAATTAAATATTACCAAAATAATTGAAATTTCATATATAGATTATTATTCTATTATATATAACGGAATCCCTCCATGTTGGCAAAATATTACCTATCACTCGGTTGGTAACTTAATTATTATTAACAGTTCTGAACAATTGGAAAATTATTTTATTTGCACGGAAGATTACCCATCTATTGATTTCGAAGAAAATACATTATTAGTGGCATACGGTTTACATACACAAGGTATTTCCTATATTACCAAAGAATTAATAAAAGAAAACGAGGATAATTACAATTTTAATATTTTTATTAAACAAAATAGTACGCTGCCTATACCTAGATGGGTAACTGCTATCTTAATTTCTAAAATTTCTACGGATATTGTTGTTACGCTAACAGTAAGTAAATATTAATCTTTAAAATAGATACTCATATGAAAAAACTATTACTTGTATTTGGAATATTAATATTTAATATCGCATTAATTGCACAAACTCCATATTATTATAATAATAAAGGACAAAAACAATATCTGTCGTTCAATACAAAATATGCTTTCTTATCTTTAAATGAGCCTATTATACCTGAAAATATTATACAAAGAAGTATTAATTATTCAGAATTCCAATCAGATAATTCAAATAAAAAACAATATCAGGAAAAATTTGAGACAACTCGTTATTATACAAGATTAAGTTTCTCAGAAACACTTTCTGAAGAACAATATTTGAATCTATTATCGGATATTAAACACCAAAATCAAGATGCAATTATTGCACCCTATTTCAAAACCAATCACAGCGAAAGGATCGGATTATCCAACTTCTTTTATGTAAAAGTGAAAGAAAAGGGGGATACTATGATGCTAAGACAGATAGCAGAGTTATATGAATGTATCATTATTGAACAGGATGCTTTTATGCCATTGTGGTTTGTATTAAGTACAACAGAAGCAAGTGAACTGAATGCTTTGGAATGTTGTAATATTTTTCAAAAATCAGATTTGATTCAAGTAGCAGAACCTAATTTGATGTTTGAAAATATGCTGCTAAATCCAAATAATAATATATGTCCAACCAACGATACTATAGAGGCAGTTTTAATGCAGCAACAACTTGCCAAAGGAATTAATTGGGCATGGCAAAATGGAGCAGATGTTTTAAGTAACTCATGGAAACAGACACTCTTCACTCTTTACTAATAAGTGAAGATATTGATGCTCGTTGGACAGAAAAAGGAGGTGATAAGTTTTATGGATATAAGGATCATACAAATTGAAAAATCAAAATGTTAAACAATAATTTTTAGGAATCCCCTTAAGTATAAATATAAATGCTCATCATTAAAACCTTATTGTTATGAAACAAAAACCTATTTTATTTTTAACTTTTCTTTTATTTTGTCTTTGTGCATCTGCCAGCGATTCTATTCATTTTTCGTGGCATTGTAAAGTTATGAATTCATTTAAAATTACAGCACCTCTCAATGAACAATTTAATATTGATTGGGGAGATGGTAATATTCAAACTTGTGTTGGAACAGGAGTGAGTATGAGTCAAAACCATCTTTATTCTGTTTCGGGCAATTACAATGTAGTTCTTACTGGAATTACTGAAGATTGTTTATTTACTTCTTTAGACTTTTCTTCTCCAATCCCTCTGGATACCAAGTTTGTTTTTGGTTTAGATCTGAGCAATTGTACAGCGTTAACTTTTTTAGACTGTCATGTTAATTCTCTTCAACTGTCACACTTGTATCATGCTTCTCAAAAGATAAGTGAGCCTTTAAATAAAATCTTAGGATGGCACTATTTAGGTGAGCAAGAAATTGAAGTTGGTGAGCCTGTAGATTTTTCAGAACAACTTTATTTTAACGATATTACAACTGTTTTTATGATAGAAAACCTCGAATCATCTTTACCTGTTAATTATTCTATAACCAATGGGATCATAACATTTCATGAAATGGGACTCTACAGAGTAACAATGACCAATGATGCTATAGTTTCTCATCCTAATTATCCTGTATATGTAGAAAAAGATTTTATTGTAACTGATATTTCAAATGCCTATTTATCAACCCTTACAATATCAAATGGCATTTTAGAACCTGCCTTTAGTAGCGAGATTTTAGAATACACCGTAAATGTTGTTAACGTCGAAGAAATAACCATCACAGCAGTGTCGGCAAATTCTAATGCAACTATAAGCGGTGCCGGAACATTTCCCCTTGAAATTGGGGAAAACAGCTTTACGATTCATGTAATTGCTGAAGATGGAGTTACGGAAATGGATTATACCATAGTGGTAAACAATGCATTAGGTGTCTCAGAAACTGATTTGTCTTTGATTACCCTTATTCCAAACCCCACTACCGGAGAGTTACGAGTTACGAGTTACGAGTTACAAGTTACGAGTATTGAGGTGTTTGATATTTACGGGCGAGCCGTAAGTACTCACTACTCACTACTCACTACTCACTACTCA